>CAZBPK010000145.1:0-21675 GCA_964493765.1 uncultured Bacteroidia bacterium
ATTCATTACATTTCCATGACTGACCAAACAGCCCTTCGGTAATCCCGTAGAACCCGAAGTGTAAATACAATAAATTACATCTTCTGGCTCAATTTTAACTCCCAATTTTTCAGGTGAATATCGATTTTCATTTTCTATAAATTCTTGTATAAACTCTTCATTTATAATCAGTTGTGCTTGACTATCTTCTATCATAAATTCTTTTCTCGCTTCTGGATAATTTGGGTCAATGGGTAAATATGCATTTCCAGTTTTTATTACTGCTATTATACTGATTATCAGCCACTCACTTCTTTCCAATTGTATCCCTATTAATCCCTTGCTATTTTGTCCTACCTTTGATTGTATATACCTTCCTAATCGATTGGACTTCTCTTCAATTGCTCGATATGTATAACTTTTATTTTCAAATTTTAACGCAATTTTATCTAAATTATTCCTCACAGCTTCCTCCCATATTTCTACAACATTTTTCTGTAATATTGGTAAACTTTCCCTTAATATTGACGATTCAGAACCCTCTATAAGCGGTAATTCATATAATTTTTTTTCTTGATAATCCCCTAATTTTTCTATCCATTCACATAACAATTCCAATACACTCTGCATATAATCAGAAGCATACAAATCAGAATTATATTCCAATTCAACGTAGAGTCCCTCTGGACTTTCTACAAATCCAAATGTCAAATCAAATTTTGCTTGGCGATTATGGGTAATTGTAATTGTTTGTGTTTCCCATTGACTTTTAGACTTTTGTTCCTCATAGCTATAGGCAACCATCACATCAAATAATGGATTTCTACTCAAATCTCTTGGCAACTTCAAACTATCCACCAAATCATCATAACTGTATTCACTGTTTTCGTAAGCATTTAACAATTCTTGTTGTATAAATTTTAATACCTCTCTAAACAATTGATCTCCTGATTGTTCTATTCTTATGGGTAATGTATTGATAAAAAAGCCTAATACCTCTTGGGTTTCTGGATATTTCCTGCCACTATGAGGTATCCCGATTATTATATCCTCTTGTTGTGTGTATTTTTGCAATAAACCATAAACCAAACTCATCAATCCACTAAATACCGTAACCCCTGATTTTTGTATAACTTCATAAAATCCTTTCAGGTTGGTTTTGTGAATATTCCTTTGGATTACTCCACCATTGTAGGTTTTTACTAAGGGTCTCGGTTGAAACCTCGGAAACTCTAATATCGGTATTTCTCCCCTAAATTTTTCTAACCAATACGATTTTTGTTTGCCTAAATCTAAACTTTGTTGATACACTGCATAATCCTTGTACTGAATCAACAAACTGGGCAATTCCTCCTTTTTACCTTCTAATTCACTGAAATACAACAACTCTATTTCCCTTTCTAATAACTCTATTGACCATTCATCTATTATTATATGGTGAAATAACATCATTATCAAAAATCCTTGATTTTCTATTTCTATTAACCTTACTTTCCATAAATTTTGACTTCTTATATCCAATTCACTTTCTAAATTCTTTTGAATAACTTCTTGTATTTCATTAGTTTGAACAATTTCATAAATATAATCAATAGCATAATCTTGTGGTAAAACCAATTTTTGATGTGGATTTCCTTCTGAGTCTTCAACAAAATAGGTTCGTAAAATTTCATGCCTTTCAACTATTTTTTGTATAACTTTCTCAAAAATTTCAGGAATTATAGCATTTGTTACATGCTTAATATAATGAACATTATAGGCAGTTTCTGCTCCTTCTAATTGGCTTAATACCCATAATCTTCTTTGTGCAGACGAAACCGGATAAAAGGGTTCTTCACCAATTTGAGGAATAATCGTTGAAATGGTTTTTGTTTTTGGGTTATAAATAACCTCTGTAAATGTCTTTAAATCACTATATTTAAATAATGTTCTGATATTCAATTGAATACCTAATTGCCTTTCCAATTTGCCTATCAATTTTATTCCTTTGATTGAATTACCTCCCATTCGAAAAAAATCGGAGTTCCTGCCTAGCTCTGATAAAGGTATTTGTAAAATTTCAGACCATATTAACGCAACTTGTTGTTCCCTTTCAGTTTTTAAAGGCTCTATAAAATTAATCTCCAATTCATTAAGTAATGATAATTGTTTTTTATCTACTTTTCCGTTAGGTGTTAATGGTAAAGCAGTTAAGTTTACATAATGCGTTGGAACCATATAATTCGGCAAAGAATCCAACAAGGCATTTTTCAAATTTTCTGCTTTTACCGTTCCTACATAATAACTAACTAATGTGGGTTCTGAATGAACCTTTTTGACTAATGTAACGGCTTGTTCTATCCCTTCCTGTTTTAACAGTACATTCGTAATTTCTTCTAACTCAATTCTATATCCTCTAATTTTTACTTGTTCATCTATACGTCCTAAATACTCCAAATTGCCATCAGGCAACTCCCTCACCAAATCCCCAGTACGATATATTCGTTTGCCTTTCCTCAATATAAATTTTTGAGCATTCAATTCTGGTCTATTCCAATAACCAAGTCCTAAACTGTCTCCACCTATACATAACTCTCCTATTGCTCCTTTTGGTAATAGTTCTAAATTTTTTCCTAAAATTAACGTTTCAACTCCCTGTATCGGCTTGCCGATAGGAATTAATTGATCCTTAGGTTGTGTTAAATAATAAGTAACGTAAATTGTGGTTTCGGTGGGTCCATAAAGATTATACAAAAGAGCATCAGAATATTGATACCACTTTTTCACATAAGCGGGCGGCAGCGCTTCTCCAGCAGCAATGACCCTTTTTAATGATTTAACTTTTTGTATCGCTTGCACACTCAATTCATTTAAAACTGTCGGCACAACATGTAAACTGGTAACAGAATTTTCAGCCATTAAATCAATAATATATTCATAGTCAGTAACTTTATTTTGAGGGACCATTACCAACGAAGCACCATAAAGCAAAGGCATAATAATTTCTGTTATAGAAACATCAAAAGTAAAATTGGTTAAATGAAGAATAGATTCCTGAACTGTAAAAAATTGATTCCAAAGGTTTTGTAGCTTAAAAGTAATTTGTTCATGAGTAATGACACAACCTTTGGGTTTACCTGTTGAGCCTGAAGTATAAATACAATAGGCAGGTAAATGCGGAGCTGCTAGAGACTTAAAATTTTGAGAAAAATTTCTTTTTTTCTGTAAGAAATCTTGAATAGTATTTTCATTAATTTTAAAACAAGGAAGCGAATCTTCAAAAATTGAATTTTTTCTTTCCTCTGGGTAATCGGGATCAATAGGAATGTAAGCTTTTCCACATTTAAGTACGCCCCAAATAGCCATTAATAAATATTCTGATTTTGGGAGTTCTACGGTAATAAAATTACTAGAATTTTCTAATCGTTCTAGAAGATAGTTAGCAAATTGATTGGTAATTTCATTGAATTGGGAATAATTCCAAACTTCTTGATTATAAATTAAAGCAGTAGCTTCAGGTGATATTCTACATTGATTTTCAAATAGTTGAATTAAAGATGAAGGATTTTGATTAATAATCGACAGTGTTTGATTTTCATGATGAAAAATAATCTCTTGAATTTTAGTTGCTTGATGAGAAATCAAGTAATTGATTAGATATTGATATTGCCAAGCTAAATGGGATATAAATTCATGGGAATAAGCATTTTGATTATACTTAAACTTAACAAAAAGTTGATTTTCAGCTTCTACTAAGATATTAAGATCATAACCAATTTGTTCAAAAGATTTGTAGGTGGAGTAATCTATAGAAACTTTGGGTGAAGTAGATTCTCTTCGTGTTTGTTCAGGGTAATTCTCAAAAATAAAAAGATGGTCAAATAATTGATTTCCAAGTCCTGATAGTGTTTGAATTTCTGATAAACCCAAATATTGATAATTTTCACTTTGAATAAAATCATTTTGAACTTGTTTGCATAAATCAATAAAATCTTGATGATCATTCCATTGGATTCTTTTGGGTAAAGTGTTAATAAACAAACCTACCATCTTCTCCATGTTTGGTACGTCTAAAGAACGGCCAGAAACGACTGTGCCAAAAATTACATCGTTTTCATAGGTATATTTTCCTAATAAAATTCCCCAAACAGTTTGAACAAAAGTATTTAAGGTAACTTTATGATTTTTAGACCATTCAATTAAATTTTGATAAAATTCACCCTCTAAACTAAAAGTTATTTCCTGTAAATCATACTCTTTATAATCTAAAATTTTGGTTAGGCTTCTAGATTGTTCAAAATTAGCCAAATAATTTTTCCAATAATTTTTAGCATCTAAAGAATTCAATTTTCTCAGTAACCATTTATAATAATTTGAATTAGAAATGGTTAATTTTGGATAATGTAAATTTTGAACAGTTGAATTTAAAATATCCAACCAAGCATCAAGAACTATGGAAACGCTCCAACCATCCATTAAAATATGGTGGTAAGTCCAAACAACATGATAACCCTTTCCGTGAATTTTAATAAAATGGAAGCGGAAAGGTGGTTTTTGAGATATATCAAAAGGAGTATTTCTATCTTCAAAAAGAAATTTTTCCCAATCAGAAACTGAATCATAAAAGCAAAATTCTGTATTAACCTCTTTTAGAATTATCTGTAAAAATTGATCTGAATGGATTTGAAAAACTGTTCTTAATATTTCAAAATTTTGGGTTAAAATTTGTAAAGAATCAATTATATGTTTTTCTTCTAAATCACCCCGTAAATGGAAACTAAATTGTTCCATATAATTCTGAGAAAAAGGGTTTTGTTGTAATTCATAAATTAAACCTTCTTGTAATGGAGAACAAATTCTAATATCTTCAACATTAGGAAACTTTTTTAAGATGGAATCCAATATAGGCTTTTGCAATAAATGGTAGGAAAAAAGATAGGGAAGTTTCTGAGTAGTTGAATTAATTAATTCATTGGAAATCTGTAAAATAAAATGATTAAATTCTTTATGAATATCCGCAATTTGATTTTGAAATTCCTTGGGAAAAATAATTTCCAATTGAATGTGTTTTGGATATTCGGTAATCAAAATTTCAAAAATTTCATTTCTTTGTAGTTTGGGGTGAATAGAATTTCCTAATGGAATTGTAGTTTGAATATCAGCTTTTTGTTTCCCAAAATAGTTAATAGAAATTTGGGAATCTATAGGCTTAAGAGCTTGATTTTTGATGGCATATTGATACCCCAAGCCTAAATACTCTTCTCTTTTGATTTGGTATTGAATATTCCATAAATTTTCCTTTAAGTCTTGATTTTCAACAAAAATTGGATAAATAGTTGTAAACCAGCCAACTGAATTTGATAAATCAATAGAATCAATTTCCTTTCTTCCATGACTTTCTAAATTTATAATTATGGAATCAATTCCCAATTGTTTTTTTAAAGCTTGATAGAAACTTTCTATAATTAATGTTAAAGAATGAATTTCGTACTTTCTAACAACCTCTTGAATCTTGCCAAAAGATTGATTTTCAATGATTATGCTTTCAATGAGAGAGTTTTCAAAAGTATTTTTGGAATTATCAAAACTTAAAAATGCATTAGATGGTTTAAAATTATTATAAATTTTGTTAATTTCTGGTTCAAAAAAACCCTCTTTGTAAAGATTTTCTAAATGATTGACATATTCTTTTATTGAATTTTGAGCGGGAGATAAAGAGAATGACTGATGATTCATCCATTGATGGTAAACTGTTTGAATATCCTGATTTAATATCTGCCAAGAAACAAAATCTACCACTAAATGGTGAATGGAAATTAAAACAGCCCATTGATTTTTTAAAGCAAAATATCCAATGGCAACGTTTTTACCTTCTAAAAAATTTAAACTTTTATGAACTTGATTACAAGCATCTTGAAAATCTGGACTTTCTAAATCCATGTTATCAAATTGAAATTCTTGAATTTCAAAACTATCTGTGATTTCAGCAATCCATTTTTCATTTTCTTTATAAAAACGTGTTTTTAAAATCTCATGATGCTCTAAAACAAAATTTAAAATATTCTGAATATCTGATTTATGAGAATGTGCATCAAAATAAAAAATTTGGCTTTGATTAAACCATTGTTTTTCAGTAATATCACCTTTTAGAATCAGATTATTCAGAAATTGGTATTGTATAGGAGTTAAAGGAATTTTTCCTTGTAATTTTTGAGTATTATTGGATATTTTGTTTTCAATTAACTTTTCCGCCATGAGTTCCAAAAGCGAAGTTTCCAGTACATCAGAAACTTTTAAAAGCCAGTTTTCTTTTTTTAACTTTGCAACTAATTGTATGGCTTTTATGCTATCTCCACCTAAATAGAAAAAATCCGAGTTTTTACCAATTTTCTGAATATCAATATTTAAAATCTCTGACCATAAACGTGCTAAAAGAAGCTCTTTATCAGTAACCAAAGGAATAGTTATGGAAGAATCCCAAAATTTTTGAGGAAGAGGTAATTGCTTTTTATCTATTTTTCCGTTGAGGGTCAAAGGGAAATAATGAACTTTGACAAAATAATTAGGAATCATGTAGTTAGGAAGAAAATGATTAAGTTTAGACTTTAATTCTCCAATTTCTACAGAACCCACAATATAGGCAACCAATTCTTTCTCAGAATTAGGTAACAATTCCAAAGCCAAAACTAAAACTTGTTCAACCTCATTGAATTTAAGAATTTGATTTTCAATTTCTTTTAATTCAATTCTGTATCCTTTAATTTTAACTTGGTCATCTTTTCTACCCAAAAATTCTAAATTCCCATTGGGTAACCACCGTGCCAAATCTCCTGTACAATAAAGTAATTGCTCAGTATTGTAAGGATTAGTGATAAACTTTTCATTTTGAAGTTCGGGTCTATTAAAATATCCATTGGACAATCCATCACCTGTAACACAAATTTCTCCAACAGCACCCAATGGAACAATTTGTAGATCAGAGTTTAACAAAATTACATGAGTATTTCTAATTGGTTTACCAATAGAGAGTTGGGAATCTACTTTTCCTGCAGTCGTTACGACCGTATATTCAGTAGGACCGTAATTGTTATATATTTGTAAATCAGGAGAATATTTCTTTAAGGTATCACCACCGACTAAAAATTTTACATTTTTTAAATTATGCAAAATTTTCTCTGAAATTTGATTAAAAAATGCAGTAGGTAAGAAGCAATGAGTAATTTTGTACTGAACAAGGTAATTAACTAATTCATTTTCATTAAGTTTTATTTCTTCTGAAAGTATATGTAAACAAGCACCATTCCATAAATTCGCAAAAATTTCCCATAAACAAGCATCAAAACCTGAGTTAGAAAATTGCGTTGCAATAGAATGGTTATTTACTTCATAAAAGTCTTTATGCCAATCAATTAGATTTAATACATTTTTATGTGTAACTAAACAACCTTTTGGCTGTCCTGTTGTTCCAGAAGTATAAATACAATAAGCAATGTCGGAAGATTGTAGATTTAAAAAATCAAATTTATTGGAATAATTTTCTTGAATCTGTAAAAATTCATTAATCAATTCTTCATTTAAAACCATTTGAGCATTTGAATCCTGATAAATAAAGTTTAATCTTTCTGGTGGGTTATTTACGTCAACAGGTAAAAATATGGAACCATTTTTTAAAATCCCTAATAATCCGATTACCAACCATTCGGTTCTTGGTAACTGACACAAAACCATTTGTTTAGGTTTTAAACCTTTACTTTTCAAAAAGTTAGCAAATTGATTCGAAATGTTCTCTAAATCTTTGAAAGTAAAACTTTTTTGTTGAAAAACCAATGCCTTGCTATGAGCATAATCATTACTTATTTTACGAAATGAAGAAATTAAGTTTTGCTTTGAAGATTCAAAGGTAGAAGCCTTAAGTATTTGATTTTTTTCTTCCGAACAAATCCAGTCTAATTGACTTAACTTAACATTCCATTGAGAGGGTAAAATTTTTAATAAATTTACAAAATTATTTAAAATTCTTTCAACAAAATCAGGAGTATAAATATCAGTATTAAACTCCATTTCAATTTCTAAACCATTATCGTGAAATTTAAAACCAAAAGTCAAATCAAACTTAGCAGTAAAAAATTCTTGAGAATAGTAAGTTTGAAAATTCCATTGAGAAGAATTATTTACTTCATTCTGAAGAACTACCATCACATCAAACAATGGATTTCTACTAACATCTCTAGTAAGATTCAAATCATTTACCAATTGGTCATAAGGATAAATTTCATGGGCTAAAATTTCTAAAAATTTTTGTTTTAATAAAAGAAATGTTTCTTGAATAGAAATATTATCTTGCAATTGAAATCTGATAGGTAAGGTATTGACATAAAACCCTAATTGATTTTGAAGCTCTGGTAAAAATCTTCCTGAAGAAGGTGTTCCTATTACAATATCCTTTTGATGGCTATAGCGATTTAATAATAAAAATACAGAAGCTAATAAACCTTGAAAATTGGTAATTCCATGATTCTTAAAAGTTTGTTTCAGTAAATTCGTAGTATCTAAATCTAAATTTTGGGTAATAAAATGCCCATGAAAAGTTTTAATTTTAGGTCTTGGGAAAGAGGTAGGAAATTCTAAAATAGGGATTTCCCCTTGAAATTGTTCTAACCAAAACTTTTTAGAATTGGATAAATCTTGTTCTAAAATCCATGATGCAAAGTCCTTATAATGAATATTTAACTTAACATTTTCTATAACATTTTGATGATTCAATTGAAAATAAAAACTTTCTAATTCCGACCAAAAAATTTCAAACGAAGCTCCATCTGTAATGATGTGATGAAAAACAGATGCAACAAAATATTGATGGTTAGAAAGTTTAATAATCTGTATTTTCCATAAAGGAGGATTTTCTAAATTAAAACGATATTGAATAAAATCCAAACAAATATTTGAAATCTCTTGATTATCAAATTCTTGAAAATTAAAAAATTGAGAAATTTCCAATTTATCTAAAACTTTTTGGAAAGGAACTCCATTTTCATCTTGAACAAATATAGTTCTTAAAATTTCATGTTTATCAACCAGAATTTGTAAAGATTTTTGAAAAATATTGATATTCAATGGATAATTAATAAAACGAAAATCAGGTACATTGTAAGCAATTTTTGTATTATCAATTTGACTTAAAACCCATAATCTTTTTTGTGCAGGTGATAAAGGATAGAGATTTTGTAAATTAACAGGCTGAATTTGGTGTAAATCTGATGATTTTTGATTTAATTGTTCACAAAATGTACTTAATGTAGAATTTTTAAACAATGTTTGAATATTCGTAGAAATATTTAATTGTTTTTTCAGCTCTACAACTAACTTAATGGCTTTTAAACTATTACCACCAATAATAAAAAAATCAGAATTTTCAAATATTTGAGAAACAGGAATTTGTAAAACTTCAGACCAAATTTTAGCAACATTTCTATAAAATTCATTTTGAATTTCAACTTTTTCATTACCCAGATTTTGAATATCAAAATTTTGTAATTTTTTCCTATCCACTTTGCCATTTGGGGTTAAGGGAATTTCTAAAAGAGATATGAAAAAGTTGGGAATCATGTAATTCGGTAAAAATTTTATTAGATGATTTTTGATTTCATCGGGTTTAGCTTTCCCTACATAAAAAACAGCTAATTCTTTATCGCTTTGATATTCAACTACTTGAACTACAGATTGCTGAATATCCAAAAAATTTGTAAGTACATTTTCAATTTCTTGTAATTCAATACGATAACCACGAATTTTAACTTGAAAATCTTTTCTGCCCCAAAAATCTAAATTTCCATTTTCTTGGTAAACTGCTAAGTCACCCGTTTTATAATATTGTTTACCATCAATTTGAATAAACTTTTCATGATTGAGTTGAGGTCTATTCCAATATCCTAAGCCCACGGATTCCCCAGCAATAGCAATTTCACCCACAGAACCTAAGGGAACAGGTAAATTGTATTCATTAATCAATTGAATTTCAGTATTATAAATAGGTTTTCCAATGAGGGGTTTTCCAGTATATTTTTTATCCATCTTGAAAACAATAGTACCCACAGTGGTTTCTGAAGGTCCATACTCATTGTAAATCACTACATTTTTAAATTTTTGTAATTTTTTTAAATGATTTTCAGAAAGTTCTTCACCACCTGTAATCATCACCAAAGGTTCTTTTCTATGAGATAATGTTTCTTCAGAAATAAGATAAATATGAGCGGGAGTAAATTTAAATACCTTACAATTAGGATTTTGCAGTATTTTATTGACAATGTCATAAATGGAATTTTCTTCAGAATGAATATTCAATGTTAAACCCAGAGTTAGTGCATTCCAAATTGAAGTTACTGTAAAATCAAAAGCTAAAGGAGTAAACCAATCTAATTCAGTGGTAATTACTTGAAAATAAGTATCTTTACAAAATGCTAAGTAGTTATTCAAATTTTGTTGATGGATTAAGCATCCTTTGGGGTTTCCTGTAGAACCCGATGTATAAATACAATAAATAGGGTCTTGAAGTTCTGAATTGATATATTCAAACGATTGTGAAAAACGATTTTTTTGAAGGAGAAATTTTTTCCATGTAGTTTCATCAATGAGAATTTTAGCATGACAATCATTCAATATAAATTCTTGTCTTTCAATAGGATAAGATAAATCAATGGGTACGTAAATGGCACCACATTTTAAGATAGACATTAATGAAATAATCGCTTCAACACTTCGTTCCATTTTTATCACCACAAAATTACCCTTTTGAATTTTAAAGGATTTTTGTAAATAATTAGCAAATTGATTACTCAAATCTTCAAGCTCTTGAAATGTTAAATTTTGAGTCTCAGATTGAACAGCAATTTGATAAGGTTTATTTTGAACTTGTTCGCGAAATTTCTGTATAATGCTTTTATTATCCATCGGATAATTATTACCTACACTATTTTGGAAAATAGAAAATTGATGTTCCTTAGCAATAGGAATTTCTTTTATTTGCGTTTTTTTAAAATCCTCAACATGTGTAATAAGATATTGAAAATCAAGGAATAACCATTTTATAAAATATTCATCAAATAGATCGGTATCAAACTCAACGAGTATTTCTAAAAATTCTTTATAGGGTGTTACAATAAATGTTAAATCAAATTTAGCAGTTTGTAAATCAAAATCATTAAAATCTTCAACTTTGCAATCTAAGAGATGAAAAGAATCGGTATTTTCAAATTCATGAACATCTATCCAAATATCAAAAAGAGGATTTCTATTTTTTTCTGTTTTAACTTTCAGTAAATCAACTATTTTATCATAAGAGAAATCTGAATTAGCAATAGAATCAATGATTCTATTTTTCATATTTACAAGAAAATCCTCTAGTTTATTATATGGGTTTATCTCAGAATAAATAGGTAATGCTTCCAAAAAGAAACCAATAATATTTTGTAATTCATTATGATTCCTAGCTTGAATAGGGCTACCTGTAACAATTTGATTTTGATTAGAATAACGAAATAATAGAAGATGAATAATTCCTTGAATGCATTGAAAATGAGTAAGTCCTAAGTTTTTTAAAAGTAAATAATAACCTTGTAATTTTGAATTATCAATAGAAAATCTAAGAGTTTTACCATGATATTTTCTTAACTTGGGTCTTGGTTTGGTACTTAAATCAAGGGGCTCAGGAATGATTTGAAAATGTTTTTTCCAGAACTCAATAGAATCATTTTCAGGAATAAAAAACTCTTTTTGCCAAAAACAATAGTCATGATACTGTAAGTTTATGGTTTTCAAATTGGGAGTTTTTTCATTCTTTAAAGAGTTGTAAACTTCAAATAGTTCATGAAAAAATATGTCTAAAGAGGTACCATCAATTATAATATGGTGAATACAAGTTATAAAAATAAATTGATTTTCAGAAATTTGTAGAAGTGTAAAATTCCATAAAGGAAATGAATTTACTGGAATTACTTTTTGAACTATAGTTTGAATTTGAGAACTTAAATCACCAGAAGCTGGGACAAAATTTAAAATATTATTAGGAATATCCTGTAAGAATTGTAGAGGAAAACCAACGGAATTTTCTTGAATATGGGTTTTAAAGGCGGCATGTCTATTCAAAACCCATTTTAAAGATTGTTCAAAAATTTTTATATCTAAATTTCCATAAATTTTCTTAATTTCACATAAATTATAACTTTCATTGCCTTGTAAAACTGAAAACCAAATACGTTGTTGTTGAGAAGACAAAGGAAAAGCAGTTACTTCTGTAGTAGGTTTTAAGGTTTCTTTAGACTTAAAAAATTGAATTAATTCCTCTTTGGAAGATTTGATTTTTTCTAATATTTCCGAAGAGACCTGTTCATTGGATTGAATTTTAAGTTTTTCGTTATTAAAAGTTATGTAAATTCCTTGATTTTGAAGTTCTTCAATAAAGGTTTTCATATTTCAATTTCAAATTGGAATGTTGATTGATTATTATTTTGATTTTCAATACTTTGTACACAATAACTAATATTCGCATTTTCAAAAAATTGCCTTAATGTAATTTTAGAGCGAAGTTGAGATTTTAATAAGGCTATTAATCTAATGGCTTTAATGCTGTTGCCTCCAACATCAAAGAAATCCAAGTCTAAATGGATTTTTTCAAAGGGAATTTTTAAGACCTCAGACCAAATTTTAGCGACTAGAATTTCTAATTCGGTTTGTGGATACTTTAAATTAAGTGATTCATTTTCAATTTTAAACAAGGGATTAGGAAGCAGTTTTTTATCTAGTTTTCCGTTGGGGGAGAGTGGAAATTTCTCTAATTCTATGAAATAATTGGGAATCATGTAATTAGGGAGTTTTATTTTTAATTCCTTTCTCAGAAAACCTTCATCAAAAGTTCCTATAATATAGGCAACTAAATGATTTTCTTCATGAATGGATTTTAAGGCAACAACAACTTGTTCAATGTTCAAAATATTTTTGATAACATTTTCAATTTCAGAAAGTTCAATTCTAAAACCATGAATTTTAACTTGTTCATCTTTACGTGTAAGCCATTCTAAATTACCATCTGGTAAAATTCTTCCTATATCACCAGTTAAATAAATATTTTCTTGCAAAAGATGATGAAAAATAAACTTCTGTTGATTTAGAGTTTCTAGTTTCCAGTAGCCTTTTGAAACTCCTTTGCCTCCAATTGCAATCTGACCTTTGGATAAAGTTGGTAAAAATTCTAAATTTTCTCCCAGAATATAAATATTTTCACCCAAAAAGGGTTTTCCAATAGGAGTAATGGAACTTATAAACTCAGAATTTCCTTCAAAGAAAGTAGAATCTATAGTTGTTTCGGTGGTTCCATAACTATTATAAACCTTGCCAGATGTCAATTTTTGTGCTTTTTGATATAGTTCATAATTTAACGAATCAGACCCAAAAATAATTCTTTTTAGTGGGTGGTTCAAACTATATTTTTGGTATAATTCTTCCAAAATGGGTAATAAAATAAAAGGAGTTGCTTCAATGGTATTAATTTGTTCATTATGAATATATTTTGCTAATTCTGAAATTTCTAATTTCCATTCTTCTGGAGATAGATGTAAAGTACCTGCATTAAAAAATGCTCTACAAACATCTCCCATAAATACATCAAACGCAACACTTGCTAATTGTAAAATATTGACATTCAAATGATTTAATTCATATTGAACTTTCCAAGCCTCTCCAATAGAAACTACGTTTTGATGAGAAACTATGCAACCTTTGGGTTTTCCCGTAGTTCCAGAAGTATAGATACAATAAATTGAATTATCAGAGGAAATATCTAAATTTAAGTTATCAATTTGGTAATTATATTTTTGATTAACAAATTCTTGAATTAAATTTTGGTCAATTAAAAGCTTAATGTTAGCGTCATTAATAATATATTCAATTCTTTCTTTCGGATAAAGAAAATCAATAGGCACATAAGCAGCAGCATTTTTTAGTATTGCCAAAATGCTAATTATCAACCATTCAGAACGTTCTAATAGAATTCCTACAAAGTCACTTTTTTGGACACCCCTAGCCTTTAAATAATGCCCTAGTTGATTAGAAATTTCATTTAACTGTTTGTAGGTAAATTGTTTATCTAAGTATTTTAAAGCAATGGCTTCAGAATTTTGTTCAACGATATTTTCAAAATATTCTACAAAATTCTTGTAATTAGGTACTATGGGAGTTGTTTTTATTATAGAAGGACTTTCAATAAAATCAAATTGATAGATTGGTTTTTCGGTGAAATGCTCAAAATTTTCAAAAACTGATTGAACATCTATCAATAAATTATTTATGATTGAAATATCAAACAAATCCGTATTATACTCTAAATCCAAATGTAAGACATTATGAGCATTTAAAAAATTGAAGGAAATATCAAATTTTGAATGTGTAAAATCCAATTCATTTATTTTCAATGATTTTAAAAGTTGATTATTAGGTTCTGAATTCTCTTCATCATAAGCAATCATCACATCAAATAATGGATTTCGAGATAAATCACGAGTAAGATTCAAATTGTTTACAATTTCATCAAACGGATAAATTTCATGTTCTAAACAATTCAAAAAATGATTTTTTATTTCTAAAAGTTGCTGGGTTAAATTTTTTTCTGGCAAGACTTTGAAACGCAGTGGAAGAGTATTAACAAAAAAACCCAATACATTTTGAAGTTCTTGATAATTTCTTCCCCAAAGCGGCACTCCAATTACAATATCATTTTGTTGAGTGTATCTTTGTAAAATTACTGATATTAAAGTGGTTACCACAATGAAAGGTGTGGTTTGGTGTTGATTTGCAAAGGTTTGTATTTTTTGATAAATTGCATGTTCAAAAGTAGATTTTAGGACATTTCCATTGTACGTTTTAATAGCTGGTCTTTTTTTCCATGTAGGAAAATCCAAAATTGGAACTACATCAGAAAATTGATTTAACCAAAAGTTTTTATGAACCTCAAAATTTTGATTTTGGTACCAAAAAGCAAAATCTTTATATTGAACTTTTAGTTCTGGCAAACTAATAGAATATTGATTTTCAATAGATTGATAGATAATTTGCCATTCATTTTGTAATAACTCCACAGAAACAGCATCAACAATAATATGGTGAAAAACCCAACTTACTACCCATTCTTTGGGATTCATTTCAACCAATCTCACCAACCAAAAATGTTGATTATCAAAGCTGAAAGTAGTATGAATGAGTTTTTTCAAATATTCGTTTATAGAATACTCATCTAATTTAATGTGCTCAAAATCAATTTTATAATTATGACTCAAAACTTTTTGAAAAGGTTGCCCTTCAAAATCTTCATCAAAATGGGTTCTTAAGATTTCGTGTCTTTCCACTAAAAGTTTAAGGGTTTGTAAGAATATTTCTGGTTGAATAGCATGAAAAATCTTTTGAGTAAAATGGACATTATAAGCAATTTCTGAACCTTCCATTTTACTCAATACCCAAAGTCTTTTTTGCGCTGGGGATAATGGATATTTATCTAAAGATGGAGCCTGAGTGATATTGGATTTGTTGAAGTGGGTTTGATATTTTTCTATCTCATTACAAAAATCTAAGAAATTGCTATGGTCAAAAATGGCTTTTAAAGGCAATTTTATACCTAAATTTTTCTGTATTTGAGTGAGTAATTTAATAGCTTTGATGGAGTTGCCACCTAAATGAAAAAAGTTAACATTGCTTTGAATCCTATGATTCGGTAAGTCTAAAACTTTTTCCCATAGAATAGCTATATTTTTTTGATAATCATTAAGTTGAACAATATTCGATTCATTAATGGTAAGATTAGAGATTTCTGTCTCTTCATTAAAATTTTTGTTATTCCATGTATGAATTTGGAAAGTTGCACCTAAAGCTAAAGCTTGTAAAAATACTTGATTTATTACCGATTTATCCAAGGAATTCCAAGCCAGAATTTGAGTTTGATAATTATCAATTCCTTGATTTTTAACTTCTTTTATAGATTTTTCAAAGCGATTTTTTTGAAGTTGGAATTTTTTCCATTCCATTTCATCAATGATGATGCTTGCGCTTTCAATATTGTCTGAAAGGTTTGCGTTTAACTTTTTAATTGCCAAATAAACTATCCAATATTCCTTCCCTAATTCTAAATCAACGCTTACTTGATCATTAGCTTTAACTTCATGATTTTTAGATAAATATTCTTTAAACTGATGGGATAAATTTTCTAAATCACCATAAGTAAGAACAGAATTATCAGATTGAAATGCTATGAAGTTATATTGATTTTCTGCTAAACTTCTTAAAGAATCAAAATAGTTTGTTTGAAGTGGATTTATAAACTGAATTTGCTCTTCAAGAAATGCAAAGAAATTTAAAGCAATAGATTGAACCAAAGTTTCAGAAAATCTTTTAGAATTGAACTTAAAGTGAATTGATAAATCTGAAGGATAAATAGTTAACGCAAAATCAAAGGCAGGTTGAGCAAAACCATTTGATTTATCCAAAATGAATTCAAAATCTTGATATTGATTTTTAGGTTCAGGATAATTTTCAAAAACTAAAATATGCTCAATTAGCGGGTTTCGGCTTCCTAAGTAACTTTGAATTTCAGAAAGTGTTGATTCATAATATGGAAAATTTTGATGAAAATCTTTTTGAGCTTTTCTTAAAATTTCCTTTAATGTTTGATTTTCATAATTTTGTAAACGAATAGGAATGGTATTGGAGAATACTCCAACTTTATTTTCTATTCCTTCTATACTTTTTTCACGTCCTGAAATTACTACCCCAAAATTGATATCTTGGTGTTTATGAATTTGCATCAAAAACAAAGCCCATAAGGTTTGTATAGCAATGTTCGTAGTTATTTTTTCTTGACTGCAAAACTCTTTAAAGGCTAAAACCAATTGATTATTAGGCTTATAAGCAATTTCATTTCTTAAAAATTCAGAAACCTTAGGTTGAAAAAACAAATTTTGACTTTTTAAATCTTGAAAATAACGAAGCCAGAATTGCTTTTTATCTTGTATTTTCAAAGACGGCAAAAACTCTGTAATAGGTTCAACCGCAAGACTTATCTCTTTATTATTGAGGAGCTTATGATATATATCAAGCCATTCTTGAATCAACAATGAGGTACTCCAACCATCTAATAAAATATGATGATTTGACCATATAATATGGTGTAATTCTTGATTCTCCTGAACAACTGTAAAGCGGATAGGAACTTCACTTTCTAAATCAAAAGGAATGGTTAAATCTAACTTTTGATAATGTTCTAGTGAATATTTTTGTAAATCAACGAATTGTATAGATGGTTCATAATTATGCTTAACCCATTGAAGTAAATCCCCAATTTCATTTACATAAAAACAAGTTTTCAAGATGGGAAACTTTTGAACCAAAATTTCTAAGGATTTTTTCCATAAATCAGATTCAAATTTACCTTTTATAGTAAATGTAAACTGTTCAAAATAATCTAAAGATTGAGGGTTTTGTAACCAGTGATAGTAAAACTCATTTTGAATTGGCGTTGCTAAATATACATTTTCAATAGATGAACAATTATGTAATTCTTTATACTTCAAATAAGGATAGTGAAAACTAGCAGGAAAAAAAGTTTGGAGAATTTCTAATTGAATAAAAGACAAAAGTTCAGTTTTAAACGCTTGTATGAGTAACTCAATTTTAGGATGAAAGTTTTCAGGAAACAAAATTTGAAATTGTAATTTTTTATCCTTTTTCATGGATAAAATTTCAAAAATTTCATTTCTAAGAAGTTTTAAATCAATATTTTGTGAATAATTTGTAAAAACCTTATGAAAACTATCATAATTTTGGAAACTGTCCCAATCACCAAAAAAATTAGAGGTTAGAGAACAGGGTATTAATGGAATTTCTGATTGATTTTGCAAGAACAAATAATCTAATCCTAGACATTTTTGCGTTTTTATAGCATTTTGAACAGATAAAAGCAAGTTTAGTGAATCTTGATTTGCGTTCAAATGAATAGGATAAAAACTGGTAAACCAACCCAATGCCCTTGTCCAATCTAAATTTTGAATATCCATTCTACCATGACTTTCAAAATTGGCTATCAATGAATTTACTGAAAAAATTTGATGTAATGCCTTTGCAAAAGCAGATAAAATCAAAGAATTTATATCAAACTTATGTTTATTTAGAAATTGAAACACAGCATCTGTTTCAGATTCTGAAAAACTTGTATCATGTATTGAAACCTGTTGATAATCATTGGGTTTTGAATTGGATATTTTTAATAAATCATCTTCAATTTCAGCAATAGATTTCCAGTATTTTTTATTACTTTCTAAAATTCCTTTTGAGAAATCCTCTTGAAATTTTGAATAAATTTTTGGGTTAGCGTGATTTTCAATTGAAGGTAACGAAAATTCTTTTTGATGGTTATATTGGGTTATAAGTTGTTGAAAATCATCTAATAAAATATTCCAAGAAACATAATCAACAACTAAATGATGAGCAATCAATAAAAGAAATTGTTCTTGATTGGACTCATAGATAGCAACAACCATATTTTTGCCGATTTCAAAATCTAAAGATTTTTGTAATTCTGAGAAGCTATCTTGGAATAAAGGAGAATCTATTGAAAAATTAAAATAATTTATTTCAAGTTTTTGATTTTTAATGAATTCTGTATTCCATTGTTGATTTTGATAATAAAAACGTTGATTAAAAAATTCGTATTTGTGAATCAAAAATTCCAGTATTTTTTGTAAATCATTATGCGGAATGAAAGAGTTCAGCTGAATCAAAACAGATTGGTTATAATGCTTTTTGGATTCTAAACTACCTATTGAAAATTGATTAGTTAAATACAAATTTTGTATGAAAGAAAGTTGATTTTCATTATTTTGAATAGGATTTTCAACGGGATTTTGAGTAAGTGATAAAAGTTTAGAAAGTTGAACCAGTGTGGGATTTTCTAAAATTTGAGATACTTTTAGAGTCAAGCCCTGTTTTCTGAGTTTTGAAATGATTTGAATAGCTTTAATACTATCCCCGCCTAAAGCATAAAAATCAGAATGTAACTCAATGAATTCTTCTTGAATTTTCAAAACATCAGACCAAATTTTTACTAAGATTTTTTGATTTTCTGTTAAATCCTCATGACTTGATGATTGAATAAGGAAGTAAGGGTTGGGTAATTGGGATTTATCTATTTTTCCATTAGAAGTTAAAGGAAACTTATCTAAGCCAATGTAAAATTGAGGAATCATGTAATAAGGTAAGAATTTTTGAAGATAAGTTTTTAGGTCAGCTTCTTGGAAATTTCCTACAATATAAGCAACCAAGTGCTTTTCGTGGCTTTCATTTTGTTGAACTAAAACTTTTGCTTGATGGATACCTTGAAAATGTAAAATTTGATTTTCAATTTCTTGTAATTCAATTCTATAACCACGAATTTTGATTTGGTCATCTTTTCTACCCCAATATTCTAAATTTCCATCAAAGAGCCATTTTCCCAAATCTCCCGTTTTGTACAAACGAATCTTTAAGCCATCATGAAAAATAAATCGTTTATTAGTAGTTTCCGGTAAATTGTGATACCCCAAAGCAAGCCCTAAACCTGCAATAGCAATTTCTCCTACAGCACCTTTGGGTAAAATTTCTTGATTTTCACCAAGAATATAAATGGAAGTATTGAATAAAGGCTTGCCAATCAGTGATTTACCTATATAATTTTGTTCCATTGTAAAAACCGAACAGCCAATAGTAGCCTCCGTCGGTCCGTACTCATTATGAATGATAGCATTAGGAAACTGGAGTAAAATTTGAGTGTGATTTTCTGAAAGTTCTTCACCACCTAAAATAAAATGTAACGAATTTTTACGATTTTGAATGGTTTCATCTTCAATTAACGCGATATGAGCAGGAGTAAGTTTTACCAAACGTGTATTTTCATTTTGTAAAACTTGATTTATAACTATTTGAAGATTATCATTTTGTGTATGAATATTCAATGGATAACCCCAAATTAATGCATTCATAATAGAGGTTAAAGTAAAATCAAAAGAAAGCGGAGTAAACCAGTCTAGTTCTGTAAAACCACATTTTTGTAAATAATAATCTTGGGAATACACCAAATAATTTACCAAATTTTCATGGGTAACCAAAACACCTTTAGGTTTTCCTGTGGTTCCTGAAGTATATAAACAATAAGCAATATTTTGATTGGAGAAATTGAGATCTAATGAAGCAGTAGAAAACAAACGTTTTTGTAATTGAAATTTTTTAAAAAAATTGGAATCAATTATTGCTTTTGGGTTTGCATTTTCAAGTATAAAATTTTGTCTTTCAATGGGATAGTCAATTTCAATTGGAATAAAATATGCTCCGCATTTCCAAATAGCAATTATAGAAATAATAGTTTCATAACTACGAGGTAGTTGCACAACCACTGGACTTCCCTGAGATACTTCATAATGTTTTATTAAATAATTCGCTAATTGATTAGAGTAATCTTCCAATTCTTGGAAACAATAAATTTTATTGTCAATTTTAATAGCATCTTGTTGAAATTTTATGGTGCTATCTGAAAATAATTGAGCCAAATTTTTCTGAGGGATTACCTTGGTATATCCTTGAAATGATGTACAAGAAAAAAAGTCTGAATGGACTAAATCGTTGTAGGAATTTTCTAAGAAACCTTCTATTCTACCTAAAAAGTGTTCAAATACTGACAACAATACTTGAACTTGTTCAATTTCCCATAAATCCGTATTATACTCAAAATGAAGTAAATAATCTTGATTATTTTTTACAAAAATAAAACTTGCGTCAAACTTCGCAATAGCAAAATTTAAGTGATCAAAGTCGTTAGAATTGAGATGATTATTTTGAACATTTTCAAACTCTAAATAATCCACTAAAAAATCAAATAAAGGGTTTCTTCCGGGAGTTTTTGTAACTTCTAGGTTTTGAATTATTAAATCATAAGGGGTATCTTGAAATTCTAAAAGTTCAACAATGTGATTATGAATATTTTTGAAATACTCTAAGAGATAAGTCTCTTGATTTCTAAAAACAAATGGAATAATATTCACAAAAAAACCTATCTGATTATCTAATTCTGGAAATGTCCTTCCTGAAGTAGGAATACCAATAACCATCGATGGATTTTGAGCATAAAACCTTAGAGTAAGTTGTGTAATACCTAACAAAACCACAAAAGGAGTTACTCCCATTTTCTCAGATAATGAATGAATCATGGAAGAGTTTAAAGTTTTTTTTACAAAATTTCCTTGAAATGATTTTTTAAGTGGTCTATTTTTTAAGTAGGGAAATTTTTGTTCAGGAACTCCCTCATGAAACTGTTTTAACCAATAATTTAAGCCTTCTTCGTAACTAATATTTTGTTCAAAATATGCAAAATCTTTATTTTGAAAATCTAATGGTTTGGGTAAGAAGGAAGGGTTTTTTTGTAACTGATGGTAAAAATCCCAAAGTTCTTCATTAAAAATTTCCATTGACCAACCATCTATTACAATATGATGAAAAGATTTTGCTAAAATAAAAAATTGATTATCAATGTTTAACAACAATACACGCCATAAAGGTGCTTTTGACAAATCAAAAGGTTTTTTTATAAATTCTTCCAAATAAGAAGAATAATCTTCCAAATGAACTTTTTGAATTTGAAAATCTATAGGAATAGTT
>CAZBPK010000146.1:0-68356 GCA_964493765.1 uncultured Bacteroidia bacterium
CAAAATTATAAATACATATAGAATACTCAATGAAACTACGTACCAAAGATACCTTGAAGATTTTGGAATCATATTAGTAAGTTTAGATAAATTCCGAAAAACAGAAGAAGAATTAGAAAATAATTTTGATAGATGGATGTACTTGCTGAAAAATCTTCATAAATTAGAGTGCATGCCATTAAGGATGCAAAATAAATTATTTATCAAATTATTTCGTTTAGCGGAGTATGGCGCAATGGATAAAGAAAAACAAAATGAATATTTAGATAGTCTTATGAAATACAACGAATTAAAAAATACCATTGATACTTACAAAGAAGAAGTAGAAATAGCAAAAAAAGAATTGGAGAAAAAAGAAAAAGAATTACGAGAAGAGCGAGAAAGAGCAGAACAAGAGCGGGAAAGAGCAGAACAGGAAAGAATAAGAGCTGTTAGAATACTTTATTCAGTGGGTGTAAGTAAGCAGGAAATTGCTAATAAAACGGGTTATGATTTGGATTTTGTAAATAAAGTAATTAATGATTTGAAAGTATGAGTTTAAGTGTTACTATTGACCAACAATCTGGATTTTGCTTTGGGGTAGTATATGCTATTCAAATGGCTGAAGATTTTTTAGAAAATCATGAAACTCTTTATTGCTTAGGGGATATCGTTCATAATGATTTAGAAGTTAATAGATTAAAAGCCAAAGGCTTACAAATAATTAATCATGATGATTTAATGAATTTAAAGAATACTTCTGTTCTAATAAGAGCACATGGAGAACCTCCTTCTACATACCAAATTGCTTTAGAAAATAATATAGAATTAATTGACGCATCTTGTCCTGTAGTATTAAAATTACAAAACCGAGTTCGTAACGCTTATGATTCGGATACTCAAATTATTATTTTTGGAAAACCTGGACATGCAGAAGTGAATGGTTTGCTTGGTCAAACTCAAAATCATGCTATTGTGATTACAAGTATTGAAGATTTAGATTCTGCTAACATTGATTACTCAAAACCTATTCAATTCTTTAGTCAAACTACAAAAAGTACTGCGAAATTCTATCAAATTAAACAGGAAATTGAAAAAAGAATTCAAAATGCATTCAAAGCTAATGATACCATTTGTAGGCAAGTATCCAATCGAGAACCTCAACTAGACAAATTTGCAAAGAATTTTGATGTAATAATTTTTATTGCAGGGAAGAAAAGTTCCAATGGAAAAGTTTTATATGAAGTTTGCAAACAAGCCAACCCAAAATCGTATTTTATTAGTTCAATTGAAGAAATTGATATAAATTGGTTTGAAGGAGCTAATACAGTAGGCGTTTGCGGTGCAACTTCTACTCCAATGTGGCAAATGGAAGAAGCAAAAAAATGGATAGAAAGTCAATTCCCTTCTTCAAACAATTAGTAAGTCCTAATTTACTTTTAATTTTTTGGATTTTTTCTATCATTTTCCATGGATTAAGTTATTTCATGGTAGTAAGGAACCAACAGTATTTACTGAATGATTCTGTAATTTATTTGACAATGGCTCAAAATTTTCAAAACTATGGTATAATTTCGCAATCTTTTTTTGAACCTATATTACCGGATTTTCAACGAAGCCCATTATATCCAATATTTTTATCAGTCTTTTCCACGAAAATAATTTTAGCTTTGCAACATTTTTTCATACTTTTATCAGGCTTTTTTATTCAAAAACTTTCTAATAAATTCCATGACAAATTTTCATTTTTTAATTATTTAGGAGTAATATTTACTTTAAGTCCATATTCTTTGAATTTACCTTCTTTGATTATGTCAGAAAGTCTCTTTGTATTGTTTTTGACATGGTCATGTATATTTTTTATCAATTTTATTCAAAGTTCAAAATGGAATGATTTGATTTATACTGCGATTTTTGTTGTGATTAGTGCTTATATAAGGGCATCTATTTTGCCATTTATACTTTGGTTCATTATTACTATTTTTATTTACCATAAAAACTCTTGGAAAACCGCATTCTTTTCATTATTGATTTTATTAGGGATTTTTCCTTGGATGTTCAGAAATTTTACTTACACTCATCAATGGTTTTTTACTTCTGCTTCTCAAATAAGTACTTCTTACGGACGAATCGGAGGGAGCACTTTAGCTTTTGATAAAAATTTTAATAATGACTCTTACCTTAAAGTAAATGCTGATGAATTTATTCAACAATATCAATCTCTGCAATCTATCAAAAAATATTATCAAGAAGTTATCAATGAAGAAAATGAATTCATTCAAGTCCCTTTAACATGGATTTACATAAAACAGCATTTTATCATGCCTATTAATGCAATAATGTTTCATTTACGTTGTATTTATCAACAAATGACAGGATTAAGTTACAGAATGAGTTTGTATTTATATCAAAATCAGTATTTTGCAATTTTTATGGCTTTTCTACAAGCAGCATTTATATTTGCAATTTATGGCTTATTTTCCTATTTAGGATTCAAAACATCCGATAAAAAACTATGGATTTTATGGTTATTAGGTTTACTTTTTTGGTTATTTATACATAATGCGGCATGGGCTGATGGTCGTTATCGTTATATTACAGATTTATGGTGCATTTTAGGAATTATTGTACTCAATCAAAGAAATATTCAAAATAATCCATAATATTTTACATATTACTCCAAATTTTTATACCATTCTCATTAACCACAACAGAAGTTTTATTTTCATAGAAAAATAACCAATAACCACAATGAAATTTTATAAAATCAGTAAATTCTGGTTTGATTATCCATTCTTGTTTTTCATTCATTATGCCCCAAAGGTTTTTGCTTCGTACTAATAACAAAGAATTTTCAAAAAATTGTATTTCATCAAATTCTAATGGAATTAAAATTTTACCAGAAGATTTTATGACCCCCCATTTACCTTTAAATTGTACTATTGCCTTACCTTTTTCAAAGGGATATATAAAATCATACATATAGGGAATTACCAATTGGTTGCTTTTGTTGATAGACCCCCAGCGGTTATTTCTTTCTACAGGAGCAAGCCCTTCTTGAAAATTCTGGGCATTTATAAACTCTTTTTGGGTTACCCAATTCCCTTTTTCATCAATAAAGCCATATAGCTCATCTTTCTTGACACAGGCAAGTTTTTCAGAAAAAAAGTTTGCTTCTTCAAATTTTTCAGAAATTCTTTTTTTGTGAGTGGTATCTACAAAATAATATCCATTATCTTCCAAAATAATTATATCTTTTCCGTTGGTTAAAACCTCGTCGTAAACCGGAGGAATTTTCCATTCTTTTTGGTAGTTCAAAATGCCTTGTTTAGTATTCAGTTCTATATGAATAAAGTTAGAAAATGCTTGGTGAATAGTATCCACTTCAAAATAAACTTTTGATGAATCTTGCCAATACTTTAAAACATATTTTTTATTTTCTTGAACCAAATACTTTTGGGCATCAATCCAATAAATTACGGAGAAATTAGGTTCAGTGATTTCTTGAAAAGAAGAGTCTAAAATTCCGTATTTCAAGCCTTTACGATAAATCCAAAATTGATGATTATAGTTTTTGATATAGTCATATTTAGGTGGGAGAGTTTCCTTCAAACTATCATTTAACAAACCCCATTTGTTAAATTCAATGTAAGGAAGGTAACATTGAGCGTTTAGTTTAGCATAACTGAATAATGAAACAATTGTTATTAGTAAATTTAAAAAAATTAATAATTTTGATTTCATCTGCTTTCTAATTTATTCAACAAAAACTTCTACTTCCACTCTTCTATTTTTGGCTCGATTTTGAGGAGTATCTTCAGGGAATGCTAGTTGGCTTTCTCCTAAACCCTCAGTTTTAATCCTTTCTGATGAAATTTTATATTTGCTTACCAAAAATTCTTTAACCTTATTAGCTCTTTGTAAGGATAATTTTAAATTAAAGTCTTCAGGACCCGAAGAATCTGTATGACCAGTTAATTTTAACTTGATAATGGAATTAGACTGCAAATCTTTAGCGAATTTTTCTAGAATGAGCTGTGATGGTTTATCAATGATGGAGCTTCCAAATTCAAAATAAATTTTATCTTTTTCAGTGATGATTTTATCAAAAACTACTTCATTTATTTCATTGTTATTCAAAGAATTTTGTGTTGCAAGGGATTGATTTTCTAAAGAATTCTGAGAAACTACTTTTGAAGTATCAATTGAAACGTAATTATTAGGGAAAATAGTATCGTTTGGAGTTTTAATTTCTGGTAGAGGAATAATGTTATGGTCAGGGTCTATCAAATCATAAACAGGACCAAAAGGCTGTAACCAAAAATCTTCTAATTTTTTTTCAATTTCTGAACCCTTTACATCTTCTGAATTCATTAAAAATCCAACAATGGGGTTTGGAATATTAATAGACTTTTGAAAAAATGATTGTAAGTCTTCAATAGTGATGGCTTCTAAGGTATCTAGATAATGTAAATAATCCAAACTTTGAAACATAAAAAAAGACTGTGAAATTTTATGTAGAATTAGCCAAGGAGTTTGATTTTGAATGAAATAATCAGTTTTTAAAAGGGTTTTCGCTAACTCTAAATCCCTAGAATTAATCCAGTTAGCGTGATATGCGTAAACTTGGAAATGCCTAATAAAATCCATAGCATAATCCAATTTTTCACGTTTGATAGCAATTGAAAATAAAAACTCAGAAAACAAAATAGAAGGTCTATAATTACATAAAAGTTGATATCCTAAATCGTTTTTATAGAAAAATTTACCAATTTGTGAATATTTTGAATTAAAAATCTGTGCAATCAAATTTCCGATAATATAATTCTTAAAGTTTAAAGAGTCCTGAAAAGGAAAAGATACAGCTACGATAGGAACTTGAGTTTTTTCAGAAGTGATTTTGAAGGCAGAAGCATTGTGTTTTAAATCAAATTTTAAACTATCTTTTACAGAGAAAGTTTTAGAATTACTCCAATCCGAAAATAAAGAGTCAGACCAATGCATAATGGTAGAAAAATCATAAGAACTACTTATTGATAAAACAGTATTTTGAGGAGAAAAATATTGATTTTTAAAATCTTTAAGCTGTTGAAGATCAATTTTTTGAATATTATAATAATCAGCTGCAATGGTTTGCCTACTAACATCCTTTTGACCTAAAACTTTTAACATCATTTCACGATACAAGAACCATGAGGGTGTTTGTTCTGATTGTTGAATTTGCTTAGCTAATAATATTTTTTCTCTTTGAAATTCTAAATCAATCCATTTTGGATAAAACCAACAATCTTTTAAAAGAATCAAACCATCTCTTAAATATTTATTGGGAACCACCCATTGAAAATGAATAGATTCTGTTAAAATTTCAGATTCATTTGATAATCCAATATCACTAATACGATTTTGAAATTGAATGGGAGAATTATCTTTTTGAGTAGTTCTTAAGAAGAATTTATCCAATAAAGCTAACATTCCTTCAAATTCTGCTTTTTGAACAATAGTACCTGGAAATAATGACCATTCAATAGTTGCCAATGGGCTATTAGGATTTTTTAAATAAACAACTTTTAAATCATTGGATAAAATCCCAGTTTGAATAGAATAATCTAAATTTTTTAAAGTTGTTGAATCTTCCCATTGAGCGTATAGAACACAAAAAGGAAAACCACAAATTAAAAAAAATAAAAACTTTACGGTTTTTTTAAATATTCTAACATTGATTGATTTTGAAGTTCTGATTGGATCCATGTAGAAATGTCAAAATTTTGTAATTCCATAAAATGGTTTTGGGAATCTATAAACTGGTTTAAAGTACTTAAATCAGCCTCTAAAAACCAAGGTTTTAAAGCATTTAAGAATTGAATAAGATTCTGATAACCCGATTTTTGATTCAACCATTGAAGAAATAAATCAAATTTATAAGGTATTTTATCAACATCTTTTAGTTTTACATTGGAAATTAAACTTAACCAAAAAATAAAAGGTTGATGATAGTCAGAATTTTCAAAGGATTTCCCTCTAATAAGCTCTAAATATTCTAAAACTTTTAAATAATTTCCTACACCAAAATAAGAATAAGCAATTTGAATCCAAATATTTAAAAGGATATGACTGGGAAAAATAGATTGATAATCTGAATTTTTAGAAGTAAAGTTTTCAAAATACGCTACAGACTGGTCATATTTTCCCATGGAATTGTAAATATACAACAATTTATATACGTAATTAGCGTCAAAATCTTCTTTTAAAGCCTTAATCTTATGAGTTTTTAGAGAATCATAAATTGATTTAGCACTCAAAATGGTTTGTAAGGCTTCAGGGAAAAATTTTAATTGGATAGCTGTATCAATTTGGATAGCCAAAAGTAAAAAATATCTTGTGGGTTTTTCTGCAATGAGTTCTTTATTTTTTAAAAAAAGTTTTTCTGCTTCCTTTAAGTGTTCAAAAGATTCGTGAATTTCACCGTGAATTTGAGAAATCAAAGCTTTTATAAATAAAATCAAGCTTTTTGTTGAAATAAATTGATTAACAGGATGATTCTCATTGGGAAATTCCAAATTTAATAAAATTTTGGACACAGGATTCTCAAAATAGCGAATTAACTGGTATAAATATGCTTCTAACTTAGCATCCCAAGTAAAAACTTCAAGAATTTTGGATAATTCCTCTTCAGAATTTTGAAATTCTTCCATCTCAAGTTGAGGATCATAAAATTGAATTCTAGAAATCCATTGAAGTATTTCTAATATTTGAAGAAACAATTCATATTGATAAGCAGTTTTATAAGCCTTTGATAAGATTTTATAAGCTAAGTTATACTGTTTTTTTTGAGACAATATTTCAATTTCAACCAAAATATCTTTTAATTCTGATTCTTTAGAAAAACTTTGATGATAACTTCTTAAACTTCTTAAAATATTTTTGAGCAAATAATTTTTGGAAACATGTAAATGTTGGGCAGTTTTTTGGTCTTTAAAGTGGTCTTTGAGTTTATCTTCGGAATAGGATTTCATTTTGTCCAGAACATCAAAGATTTGAATACTGACGCTATCTTTTTTATCGGAATGAATGGAGGAATAACGCTTGAAATATCGTTTTTCAGAAGCGTCCATAGATTGAATTAATTCATAAATATCATCGTTTTTTTGCATAATTTTTCAATTTAAAAATTTATTGAGGAAGCTTTGCTGCAATTTTTATGTCAGGAAATAAATCTTCAATAAGAGGATTTTTTAAGCCGTTAGAATCAAAGTAATAAAATTTTTTACCTTGGTTTTCACTTAAAATTAAAAGATAAGCACTAGAATTTACGGGTGTTCCTTCAAAATTCATGGTTAATTTAAATGGTACAATTCCATAAATGATGTTATTGTAAATGGTAAAGTCTTTAGGGTCTTCAATGGTTACTTTATCGATGGTAAAATTACCCATAGCCTGCATTTCTAGTTGAGTATTTTCAATTAAAGTTTCTTTACCACCAGCCATGTCAATAATTTTGGGGTGCATTAAATCTTTTTTAACGGCAATGCTAAAATCATTATTTAACCACCCTTTTTCAAGGGTTTTTAAATCATTTGAGATGATTTTAAGCATTTCAGGAGTGGGTTGAAAAGGTTTGGATTTAAGTTTTTGTGCGTTGAGGTTAAGAATAAAAAATGAAAATATGAAAAATGGAATAAATTTGTAAAAGCGTGAGGGATGTGTAGGGCACGAAGTGGCACTGCCTTTTTCCACTTTTAAAAAAAGTGGAAAAAGGATTGCCGAAGCGAAAGCGAAGCCCGAAGCAGCCCGACTCTGAGTGTTAGCGAAGAGGCACGCCCTAAAAAATAAAACAAAATTAAATTTTTTGTCTATGACCATCATACACTCTGAAACAATTTAAACTTTGAGAAAAAAATTCTGGTTTCATAATAGATTTACCCAGAAACATTCTTGCACATTCTTGAATACCTTCGATAATGGAGGGATGGGGGTGTATAAGCTCTGCAATGGCTTCAATGCTTAAATTTTGGGCAATCAATAAAGCAACTCCTTGAATGGCAGTACTTGCATGCTCACCGATTGCTCGCATTCCTAATATTTTACGATGTTCATCATCAGATACTAAAATTTTAAAAAAGCCTCTAGGACACTGCATACACAAAGCTCTGCCAATATAATCATAAGTATAAGTAGCAACTTGGTATGGAATGCCTTTTTTCTGAGCTTCTAATTCGTTCATACCCACACCCGCAACCTCAGGGTGTAAAAACATAATAGTGGATATATTTTCGTAAATCAAAGGTTGGTCTTTGCCATAAATTTTTTCTATAACATGCCTACCTTCTAATTCCCCTACATTCACTAAACAAATATCAGCGGTTGTATCACCTACAAAATAAATATTTGGAATTTCTGATTGTCCATCTTTTGTATCAATATAGCCCTTAGAATTAAAAGTTAGACCAGCGTTTTGTAAACCAAGCCCTTCAAAATTAGGAACTCTACCTACGGAAATTAAAGCTTTTTCTGCATAAAATGTTTGAGTTTTACCGTCTTTAAAATCTAAAATATATTTAACTTTTTCGTCTTCAATTTCCATGGAAATTAAAGAAGCGTTTTTATGAATATGCACACCTAGATGTTCTAAATTTTGTGCAACCATAGTAGCAATATCTTCATCTTCAAAGGGTAAAATTCTATCGGTTTTATCAATTAGATAAACTTTAGTTTTACCAAAATTAGCGAAAATAGTAGCAAATTCACAACCAATTACACCAGCTCCAAGAATTACTAAACTTTCTGGATAATCTTTTAAATTGTGAATACCATCGGAAGTCATAATAATTTTTTCATCAATAGGAATGGTGGGTAATTTTCTGGGTCTTGAACCCGTAGCAATGATTATATGGTCAGCCCAAACTAATTCATTTGAGCCATCAGAATAAGAAATTTCAATTTGATTTTTATTGAGCAATGAGCCAGAACCATGAGCAAATTGAAAAAATTTGGAATGTAAGGTTTGAATTTGATTCAATTGAAATTGAAGTTGTTGTGTACGAGTTTGAACTGCATGATTCATGAGTTCAGAAATTTTAGAATAAGGAGGCAATGGGTAATTTTCAGAGGCTAACTCTGAATGTTTCATATTGTAAACATTCTTGGAAAGTTCCCAAAGGGTTTTAGAAGACAAAGCACCATTGTGTAACCCAGCACCCCCAATTTTATCCCTTTCAATAAGTATAACTTTTTTTCCAAGGTCTAAAGCTCTCATAGTAGCTGCATATCCCGAAGGACCTCCACCAATCACAGCAATGTCGTATTTTTCCATACCTCTAAATCAAATAACAAAATTAAATATTTTTTGAAATGGAAAAAAGATTTGCGAAAAATTAGTATCCGTTTCCCTTATAATTTGTTTTTTTGTTATAGAGATTAGTCTGTTGAATTGATAGCCAGAGGCAAACGAATTTTGTTCTTAATAAATTCTTTTTTTATAAATTAAATTTCTATATTTGAGTTACCAATATAAATCATTTTATGCAAAAAGTTATTGAAAAAAATTGGAATGATTATCAAAAGAAAGGAGATAAACCTCTTGTGGTAGTTTTAACAGGCGCAGGGATTTCTCAAGAAAGTGGAATTAGTACATTTAGAGATGCGAATGGCTTATGGGAAAATCACAGAATTGAAGATGTTGCCAGCCCAGAAGGTTTTGCTAAAAATCCTGAATTAGTTTTGCATTTTTATAATTTAAGACGAGCTCAAGCACAAGAAGTTAAGCCCAATGATGCTCATTTTGCTTTAAAGGATTTAGAAAAAGATTTTGAAGTTGTAATTATTACTCAAAATGTGGATAATCTACATGAAAGAGCTGGTTCAACCAATGTTTTACATTTACATGGTGAATTATCAAAAGTAAGAAGCACAGCTTATCCAGAATTAATATATGAAATCGGCGGATTACCCATAAAATTAGGAGATTTGTGTGAAAAAGGCTCCCAATTAAGACCTCATATTGTTTGGTTTGGTGAAGGTGTACCTAATATTTATCCTGCTGCTGAAATTACTAAACAAGCAGACTTTTTTATGATTATTGGTACATCTTTGGTTGTTTATCCTGCTGCAGGATTGATTGATGAAATTCCTTTTAATTCCCCTATATTTGTAATTGACCCTAATATCCCTATTCATTTTCATGATTTTAAAAATTTATATATTTTCCCTGAAAAAGCTACAACCGGAGTAATCAAAGCTATTGAAAAATTGAAATCCATAATTTGATTTTTAGAAATTGTTCACATTTTTTTGTAAATAATTGAAATAATTGTTCCATATATTCATAAAAAAAATATTTTTGCTACAAATTTACTTTATATGGATTTTTTCAAATATTTTGCGCTTTCATTGACAATCCTTGTTTTTTGGTTTAACTCATCTGTTCTTTCTCAACCCGATATAAGAAAGAAAGGTACTAAAGAAGAAAAAAAAAATAATACCAATAATGAACAACAGCCCATTAAAACCGATAAAGGTTTTTATCAAATTTCTGGAAAAGTTGTAGATGAAAACAAAGAACCTATGTCTGGAGTTTATGTTTTAATTGAAGGTACTTTAAACGGAACTATAACAAACAATGAAGGCTTTTTTACCATAAATTTAACGGAAAATAAACCTATAAAAATACGATTATCATATATTGGTTATGCTACTCAGTTTGTAGAGGTGAATCCAGAAATCAACAAAGAGATTTCTGTTAATATGAAAGAAGAATTTTTGCAAGCCAATGAAGTCGTAATTAGTGCTTCTAGAATCCAAGAAAGGATTATTGAATCACCGGTAAGTATAGAAAAAATGGATTTAGTTACCATCAAAGAATCTCCATCAATTAGTGTTTATGAAGGTATAACAATGTTAAAAGGGATAGATCAATTAGGAGGTTCAATGCTTTTTAAAACCATAAATACAAGAGGTTTTAACTCTGCTACTAATCCTAGATTTGTGCAGATGTTAGATGGAATGGATATGCAAGCACCAGGATTAAACTTTGGTATAGGTGTTTTAAATGGTGCATCTGATTTAGATGTAGAAAGTGTTGAATTGATTCCTGGAGTTGCTTCGGCTTTATATGGACCGAATGCTTTCTCGGGTCTTATGAATGTAAGAACTAAGAATCCATGGCAATATCAAGGGGCATCAGCATCTTTAAAGTTGGGTGCTAATCATATTGATAAATATGACCCTCAGACAAGCCCTTTTGTTGATTTTAATGCTCGTTATGCGAAAGCATATAATGAAAAATTTGCATTTAAGATAAATTTGGGCTATTTAAAAGCCAATGATTGGCAAGCAACAGATTACAGAGACATTGCTAATTATGCAGGTACAATTAATAATACATTAAGCGATAAACCCGGCTTTGATGGTCTAAATATGTATGGTGATGAAGTTTCTGCCATTTTTGATGCCACATCATCAGGCGGGTTAGTTACACAGCCTATTCGTATTGCAAGAACAGGTTATAGAGAAGTTGATTTGGTGGATTACAATACTTATAACTTAAAAGCAGATGTAAGTTTACATTACAAAATTAAACCCAATTTGGAATTCATTGGAATGGGCAGATGGAATAACGGAACTACCGCTTACCAAGCCGTAAATAAGATTTCTATTAATCAGTTTTTTTATCATCTATACAAATTAGAGCTTAAAGCAGATAATTTTTATGTTAGGGGTGTGGTATCTATGGAAGATGCTAATAAAACTTATGATTCAAGATTTGCCGCAATCAATTTGAACAGAATGGCTAAGCCTGATGAACAATGGTTTACACAATACTTGTTAGCATACGGTAATAATAATTTTTTAATTAACGCAATAAGGGGTTTTGCGGGTTTAGATCCCATTCAAGCAGGAAGTGACGCAGCAGCTAGGGCTTTTGCTGATGGAGACAACACAAACGTAATTCGTATTTTGCAAGAAAATCAAGACCCGTTTTATTTGGCTAACAAGCCATTTGTTGATTATGTTTTTGGTGGAAGAGGAAGATTTCAACCCGGAACTCCTGAATTTCAAAATGCTTTTAAAAGTATAACCTCAAAACCCGGCTTTTTAGATGGTGGCGCTTTGTTTGTAGATAAAACTGCTATGTATTCTACCGACGGTCAATATGATTTTAAAAATTTGATTTCTTTTTTGCATTTAACTGCTGGTGGCAATATTAGAATATTTGATTTGAACTCTCAAGGTACTTTATTTTCTGATACGGTAGGAAATCCAATAAGAGTGTGGGAAGTAGGGGCTTATTTTCAAGCTACAAAAAGTTTAGTAAATGATAGATTAAAAATTATTGCTTCTGCAAGAGCAGATAAATCCAAAAATTTCCAAGTGGTTTTTAGTCCTAGATTAGCTACGGTTTACTCATTTGGAGAAAATAAAAATCATAATATTCGTGTAAGTGCTCAAACGGGCTTCAGAAACCCCACTTTGCAATCTCAGTACATTGATTTGAATTTAGGCTTTTCTAAATATATTGGTGGTGTAAAAGACGCTTTTAGTCCGTATGGTGTAGAAAATAATTATTCTCAAGAATCAGTGAATCAATTTTTAACAGAATATCAAAGGCTTTTATCGCAAGGTATGGATACCACAAGTGCTATAAACCAAGCTACACCTCTACTCAAAAAATTAGAAATGAAGAATGTTAGACCAGAACTCATCAAAACTTTTGAGTTTGGTTACAAAGGTTTAATTCAACAAAAACTTTATATTGACGCTTATGCATATTACAGTTTATATGATTATTTTGAAGGTGCTGTGAATATTGTTGCTCCTGCAAGAAAATGGAATGAACAAACTAAAAGTTGGGAATATTCAGAGCTAAATCCCCAAGTAATTGCTAATAATTCTGCACCAAAAGCATATTATAGAAGATATTATAACGCCTCTGAACAAGTAAGTGCGTGGGGAGCTTCTATTGGAGCAAGTTACAACTTAAACAACAAATGGTCTTTTAATGGTTCTTATACATATACAGATGCATTATTTGATGAAAATGATGATAATCAATTAATAGCAAAATTTAATACACCACCCCATAAAGTTACAGCAGGTGTTGCAGGAAGGAATTTATTCCAAAACTGGGGTTTTTCTATTCAATACCGTTGGCAAGATGCTTTTGAATTAGAAGAAAGCTATGCACAAGGAATCGTTCCTGCTTTTCATAATTTAGATGCTCAAGTTTCTTATAAAATACCCTCAATGAAAACCACTTTAAGAATCGGTGCTACCAATGCTCTCAATTTGAGACGTGTGGAAATGTTAGGTGGTGGAACGATTGGGGTTTTACCGTATTTTCAAATCACTTATGACGAATTATTTAGGTAAAATCATCATTTCAAGAAGGATAAGCGTGAGGGAAGCGTAGGGCACGAAGTGGCACTGCCTTTTGATGCTGAGTTTACCGAAGCAGAAAAAGGATTGCCGAAGCGAACAGCGAAGCCCGAAGCAGCCCGACCCGAACGAAGTGAGGGGCACGCCCAAATATTAACAAACCTAAAATCGCTATTTTTTTATCAATCCAAAAAATCTTAGTAATTTTGCAGAAAATATTTTTATGCAAGATTTTAATGAAAATATACCATTAGGTTTAACTTATGATGATGTATTATTAGTGCCAGCTTATTCAGAAGTTTTACCGAAAGATGTAGATTTAACTACTCATTTAACAAAAGAAATTCAATTAAATGTTCCAATTGTGAGTGCCGCAATGGATACTGTTACAGAATATCAGTTAGCGATTGCGATTGCTCAAGAAGGAGGAATAGGTTTTTTGCATAAAAATATGAGTATTCAAAACCAATGTGATCAAGTAAGAAAAGTAAAACGCTCTGAAAGCGGTTTAATTGTGGATCCTATCACATTAACTCCTGAGCATACAATTGCCGATGCTTTTTATATGATGTCGGAACATAAAATTGGTGGAATTCCTGTAATTGATGAAAATGGTAAATTGGTAGGAATTATTACTAATCGTGATTTACGTTTTTATGAACCCTCTGAAAGAAAAATTTATGAAGTGATGACCAAAGATCATTTAATCACTGTTCCAGAGGGTACAACTTTAGAGGAAGCGGAATGGTTATTAAAACAACATAAAATAGAGAAGTTGCCTGTAGTGGATAAAAATTATAAGTTAATTGGATTGATTACTTATAAGGATATTCTCAAGAAACAATATTTTCCAAAGGCTTGTAAGGACCATTTAGGAAGATTGAGGGTGGGAGCCGCTGTGGGAATTGCAAAAGATACAGAGGAACGGGTAGGCTCATTGTTAGAGGCTTCTGTAGATGTCATTACTTTAGATACTGCACATGCTCATACCAAAACGGTTATAGATTTAACACGATTATTGACTAAAAAATATAAAAATATACAGTTGGTTGTTGGAAATATTGCAACAGGTGCCGCAGCTGAAGCCTTGATTGAAGCTGGAGCATCTGCAGTGAAAGTAGGAATTGGTCCTGGAAGTATTTGTACTACACGTGTAATTGCTGGGGTAGGAGTTCCTCAACTTTCTGCAATTATGAATGCAGCAAAAGTTGCAAATCAAAAAGGAATTCCTTTGATTGCTGATGGTGGAATTAAGTATTCTGGGGATATTGTGAAGGCATTAGCCGCAGGAGCAGATTGTATTATGGCGGGTAACCTTTTTGCAGGCACAGACGAAAGCCCTGGAGAAACCATTATTTATGAAGGAAGAAAATTTAAAACTTATAGAGGAATGGGTTCTTTAGGAGCAATGAAAGAAGGTTCTAAAGATCGTTATTTCCAAGATATGGAAGACGATATTAAAAAATTAGTTCCAGAAGGTATTGAAGGAAGAGTTGCTTATAAAGGAAAGCTTTCTGAAGTAATTTATCAATTAGTAGGTGGTATTAGAGCGGGTATGGGTTATTGTGGTGCAAAAAATATGAATGAAATTAAAAAAGCTCAATTTGTGCAAATTACAAATGCTGGATTAAAAGAAAATCACCCACATAATATTCAAATTACCAAAGAAGCACCTAACTATTTTAGGTCTTAAAACTGCCCTTTCGCTTGAGAAAATTCTTTAGAAAATATTTTTTTCAATTATTGCCCTCTTTTACAAGTTGGGTAATGATGTTTTCTATTCAGTTATTCCAAGCCATTTATGATTTGAACAAAGGAAAAATTTTATTCCCTATTCCTAACTATGTATATGATTTTTTCCATTTTTTATTTTTGGTTTTTATTTACCAAGCAGGAAAAACCATAGTAAAAAAAGAATCTAAACCCAAATCTTTAGAGGTTATTTGGTTAATTGTAGGTTTAGGCGGAACAGGTATTATAATTAATGCTTTAAGCAATTGGGTAAGCAATATTTACATGGCTAATTATTCGTCTATTTTTTGGTACAATCTAGATAAACATATAGGAATTATTACAAATACTTACTTTTTTATAACACTGGTTTTTGTTTATAGGCAATTAATACTTTTCCGTTCTACAAAACCAAAACAAAACGCTTGGTTTTTATTAGATATATCCATTTATAGTGGCTTTTTGCTCTTATTGGATAAGTATTTAAACATACCTCAATTGATTATTATTGCTTACTTTTTGGCAAGTATTGGGATTGTGTTATATCTATCAATTCATACAGAATGGGTGGCTTACTTAAACTTAAGAGAAAAATTTTTAGGCATATTTTTCATGTCTGTTATTTTGATGATTCAATTAAGCTATCTTTTTTTGGTAGATGTAAAATATGTTATGAATTATGACTTTAATTTTGCTGATAATTTACACTTGAACGTAATCTACTTTTTTACTGTATTATATACATTTTTTTGTATTTTAGTTTTAGCCTTTAACCTACCCACTAGTTCATTATATGAATTAAGGCAATTAGAAAGAAAAGCAATCAGCGAAATCAATCAAGTTATCTTAAAATCTAAATTTGACCCTAACGAAGTATATAAAATATTGATTCATTACGGCATGCTTTGTGCTAAAGCAGATTTTGGTTGGATTCAAATTTTTCAAAATGGTGAGGTAAAATTAATTCAAATTAAAGGTTTCAATGAAAATTTAGCCTATGAAGTTCATCATATAATTAACAAATATTGGACATATCAATTAGATAAAAAAAACTTCTTTATTGGTGATACTCAAAGACTTTCATTATTTAAAAGTAAATCTTTAGAAATGGAGTCTTTTTTTGCAACCAAAGTTTCTACACAAGACAAAGAATATGGGGAACTCCTCTTAGGTTGGAAACATAAAAATGCTTTTGAGTTAGAATTATATTCTTTTTTATCTATAATTAGCGAACAAGCTGCTATTGCCATTGAAAATAAAGAATTATTTAAAAAATCTATTTCCTTAGAAAGATACCAAGAACAATTAAAAATTGCTAAGGATTTTCAAGAGAAAGTTTTACCTAAAATTAGTTCTATCGAAGGATTTGATATTCATGCTATCAACCAAGAAGCCGATGAAATTGGAGGTGATTATTTAGAGATTTATCAAGATGATGAATATATTAATATCATTATAGCAGATGTTGCTGGAAAAGGAACTACTGCTGCTTTTTATATGGCAGAACTCAAAGGTATGTTACAAATTCTTTTTCCTTTAAAATTAGAACCTTTAGACTTCATCAAAAAATTAAATTCAGCAGTTTCTCAATGCTTATCACCCAATTTATTTATTACGGTTAATTTTTTAAGAATACATAAATCTACTCTCCTTTGCCAATGGATTAGAGCAGGGCACACCCCTATATTACACTTCTCTTTTTTAAATAAAAAAATTTGGGAATATCAACCCAAAGGAATTGGTTTAGGAATATTAAGAAAGTCCATTTCTGAAAAAAATTTTGATATACATGAATTCCAATTACAAAAAAATGATGTAATTTTATTATTTACAGATGGTATTGTGGAAGCAAGAAATGAAAACAATGAAGAATTAGGTACTTACATTTTAAAAGAATGGCTTGGTAGTTTTTTCTCTCTATCTTCTACAGAAATCAATTATTCTATTTTAGAGCAAATGATGGCTTTTACCAACGAAAATAAAATTGATGATGATTATACACTTTTAACATTGAAAGTTCAATAATTTTTTTATATTTGCAAATTATTTTCATGATTGCGATGAATGTTCAATTAAATGATTTTGAAAATTATACAACCGTTTATCTAATAGGAGAAATTGATGCCTCAACTTCTATCAATATTCAAAATGCACTTCAAAATCTTTTAGATAATGGTCAAAAAAATATCCACATTAATTGTGAAAAACTTGAGTATATTTCTAGCGCAGGGCTTGGAGCTCTTATGTCTTTTGTAGAAGAAATTGAAAATTCTAATGGTTTAATGGTTTTTTCAGATTTACAACCTAAAGTTTTTAATGTTTTTCAACTTCTTGGTTTAGACCAAATCATGAAAATTGTGGACAATCATCAACAAGCTGTAACTTTTTTTCAGAATTAACGTATCAATACAATATAAGATTATTCTATTTTATTTTTATGACAAATATGGCTAAACTCACTATAAATTGCGATTTAAAAAATCTAGAAATTATCAGAGATTTTATTCAAGAAAATTTGAATGATATCCCTTTAACTTGTGATATAACCTCCAACCAAATTGTTTTGGCAGTTGATGAAGCCTGCGCCAATTCTATTATTCATGGAAATCATTGCGACTCCAGAAAAGAACTCTCTGTTGAAATTTACAAAGATGATTTTAACGATTTACATATTAACCTTTACGATTCCGCTCCTCCTTTTGATATTACCAGTTTTAAAATGAAAAATATCAAAGAAAAAATCAAAAATGCGGAAAATGGTGGTATGGGAATTTGCTTAATTCAAAAAATTATGGATGAAATTGCTATTGAAAGATATCCTGATTTTTGTGTCTATAAATTTGTTAAACACTTAAAAGACCCCGTTTCTAAATAATTTTTATGATAATCTTTACAAAACTTGCTTTATTGTTTAGTTTTGTATCATGAAAAAACTTTTATTACTGATCGTCCCTATTTTTCTAATTCTTATTTATTATTTTCCTATTGAATTACAATCTCAACAAAAACAAAAATTAGACCTACAAACTGCATTAGAGAATTTTAAAAAAGACCCTTCCATGCAAAATGCTTCTTGGGGTTTTTATGCTTATAATATCAACCAACAAAAAGTTGAAGCTAATTTTCAAGAAAATTTAAGTTTAATTCCAGCTTCAAGTTTTAAAACTTTAGCTTGTGGCAGTGCTTTATTAAAATTAGGACCAGATTACCAATATAAAACCATTTTAGGATACAAGGGAACCATTGATAAAGGAATTTTAAAAGGGAATTTAATCATCAAAGGTAGTGGTGACCCCACATTAGGAACTGATAGAGTCAATGGAGGTTTAAATATTGATGCTTTTTTAAAAAAATGGGCTTCAGCAGTGAAAACTAAAGGAATTACAAAAATTGAAGGAGACTTATTGGTTGATGTTTCTTGCGTAACACCAGATGCCATTGCCCCCAATTGGTTATGGTCAGATATAGGAAATTATTATGGATCAGGTTTTTATGGAGTAAATATTCGTGAAAATCATTATGGCATCATTTTTAAATCAGGCTTTAAAGAAGGTGATTCTACTACTATTCGCTATACATTCCCAAGATTTCCTGATTTAGTGATAGAAAACGCCGTAAAAACTGGAAAAGCCGGTTCTACCGATGATGCTTATATTTACGGAAGTCCTGAAAGCAATTTTAGAAGAGTGGTTGGAACGATTCCCCCTAACCAAGAATATTTTGAAGTAAAAGGAGCTTTACCCAATCCGCCTTATCAAGCTGGCAGATTCTTAAAAGACATGCTAAACGGTTTAGGGGTAATCTTCACAGGAAAAATTATTGTAACCTATCAAAATCAAATTTTAACCGAAATCATTGATACCCACAGCTCCCCCAAACTTTTAAGTATTGTTTATACCGCTTTAGGACTCAGTCATAATTTAATGACAGAAGCCATATTCCAAACTGCTTTTAAAAAATCTAATGAACCCATGAGTTTATTTTCCGCTATTGAGGGCTTGAAAAAAACTTTAGATAGTGCCAAAGTAGATACCAAAGGTTTATTTATTTCCGATGGAAGTGGATTATCCAGAACTAACCTTATAACAGCCAAACAAATGGTAGAAATTTTAAAATATTATGACCAATCCAAAATCGGTAAGGATTTTGAAAAGTGTTTACCCGTAGTAGGCGAAAGCAATAATTTTATCATTTTAAATCAGCTAATTGAAAACAAAGGAAAAATTAAAATGAAAAGTGGTTATAAGTCTCGAGTAAGAAGTTTTGGTGGTTACGCTTATAATAAAAATAACGAAAAAATTGCATTTGCTTTTATCGTAAATTACTACACCTGTAGCAACATAGAGTCCTTATATAAAATGGCACCTGTTATAAATGCAATAGCAAATTAAAAGAATAATTTGGGCGTGCCCCTTGCTTCGTTTCACTTCGCTGCGGGTCGGGCTGCTTCGGGCTTTGCTATCGCTTCGGCAATCCTTTTTCCACTTTTTTCAAAAGTGTCAAAAGGCAGTGCTAAACCCTTTGCATCCCTCACGCATTATCAAAGTAAACTTTGAATTTCTGCGTTAATAGCTTATATGTAATAATTGTAAGCAAATAAAAAACATACTATTCCTAATCCATAACCTACTAATATTTGCCAAATATCATGGGATTTTAAAAACATTCTTGCCCAAGCAACCTGCTGAGAAAAAGCTATAGAGAAGAGTATATAAAACCAATGAAACTCAAAATAAAGAAACATAAATACAGTAAATGCACCCATTCCAATCATGTGTAAGGAAATTTTCCAGAAGTAAGTAACTGGCAAAGCAAATGCAGTTAATAAAATGGAAGACAAAGTAATTACTTTCACAAAAACTGGCTCAGAATTAGAGTAAAAGAAATAAAATACAGTTGTTCCTACCAAAGCAAAAAGTAAAGGAAAAATTCTATATTCTTTAGGAACAACCCACTGATGAGTTTTGGGCATTTTAGAAAAACGTAAATAAACTAAAGAAAAAATTAAAGGTAAAATGAGAAAGTAAAGCCATACTGCCCACTGATTATTAGGTTGAGTGATTAAAAAAGAAGCCATTAAGGCTTGTAAAAAAGAGGGATAGAAAAGTAAAGAAATAATCTTTGCATATACATCAATCCCTCTTAAGATATTCATAATTCAGTGTTTATGAGTTTTATGATGCAATACTTTTTATGGCTTCTTTTTCAAAAGTTAATTTAACATGGTTATCTACTTCAACGATAACTGTTTTTTCATCAATCTGAACAATTCTTCCATGCAAACCACCTATAGTAACAATTTTGTCTCCTTTTTTTAGGCTTTCTCGAAATTCTTTTTCTTTTTTGATTTTTTGTTGTTGTGGGCGTATCATGAAAAAATAGAAAATAATCATTATGCCACCAAACAACAATAAATTACTTAATAAACTAGGACCTTGAGGCTGTTGAGTTTGTAATAAAATCATGATTGCAAAATTATAGATTATTTTTACTTGTACCAAAATAAAATCAATAAAAAGAGCCGTTGTAAAAACGGCTCTTGTAATTATGATACAAATAAATTGATATTATCTTTCTTCTAAATATATTTCTACTTCGTATCCATTATCACTCAAAACCAATTTTCCATTGGTTAAAGTGGCAGTTTGGGGATTAAAAGTAAAAGTTTTCATGGGGGTATTAAAAGTATTTAAAGAAGGAGGTACTCCTAAAGTAATTGTAAAATCAGCATCACTAATTACAATCTGATAATCTTGGTCTAGAGTACGTATCCATTGATGTTCATAATTCCAAGTCAGAGGTAGTTGACTTTGAGTAACATCATTAGTTGTTCCTAAATTTAAAGACCATGAATTATTGGAAGCTTTGAAAACGACATTAAGATCAGGTTCGGGCGCATTTCCAGGTAATGTAAAGGGCAGACCTCCAGTGGATTGTGTTGTATCCCAAGTACCCCCTTGAGAAGGAGCAGTAGGGAAAGATTTTAATAAAATTTTAGTAATAAAACGATCTTTTACTGGCTCTTTAACATTTACAACAATAGAGGCTTTGTCCCATTTCTTATCTTTTTTAGACTTTGCTGTCATTGTAACCAAATAAGAACCTGGTGTGTTAAAGGTTTGGCTTGCTGAATTTCCTTCAGCTTTACTGCCATTACCAAAATCCCAACTCACACTTTCAGCATCTGTTGCGCAAGAACTAAAATTCACCGTTTCACCTACATTAATACTTGTTTTATCTGCAGATAAACAAGCCGTAGGCTGTTTTTTACAAGATACCATCACTAAAGATGGAATTATCAAGATAATTGCTAGTACTTTTTTCATAAATGTAAAATTCTTTGCAAATTTAGGATTAAATTTTGTTTTTCAAAATCAAACTTTTCAAAATTTTGAAATTTTATCCTAAATAAAATTAATCTATTTGGCTTTCAAATATTTGAATGGCAACTTTTTTAAGGTCTTTACCTTTAGATTTTATAGTTTTTAAATATGGAATATTTCTAGACGCTGAATAATACCATCTTGCATAGTAAGGTTCTCTTAAATCGCTTATAATTACTCCACCCCAAATCGCTGCATGAACAAACTTATGATTTCCTAAATATAAACCTACATGCGAAATGAATCGATTCCAACCAATTTTAAAGAATACCAAATCTCCTTCTTTTAAGTCAGATTTATTGACATGAAATCTTGGGTCGTATTGGTCATAAGCAGTTCTTGCCAAATCAAAACCATATAATGAATCACACAAAAGCCCAGTAAATCCAGAACAATCTGTTCCCCATTTTGATTTACCTCCATACATGTATCTTGTATGATACCATCTTTTAATAAAAGAGTATAATTCTATATCATTCTCGGATTCATTTAAATCTATTTGAAATTTTGACCAGTAAAATTCTTTTAATATTTCAAAACGGGTTTTGGCTTTTTTGGTGAAACTGCTATCTAAAGGTTCTGCTTTAATTTGAGTAGCAGTTAATATGAATAAAAATAAAATGATAAGAAGTCGCATCGTAATAACAATTCGGGTGCAAAATTATGCTCAAATTTCTTATAAAGTTATAAAATTTTTGACTTTTAATGTTAATAAAATTTAAAAAAATATTAAATATTTGAAATTGAATTCTTTAATACTAGAAGAAATTAGATTAGTACCATAATTATTCAACTTGACTTTTATAAGGTTTTAATATAGCATCTGCGTAACACTTCCATGAAAGCTTATCAGCAATGTTCTGTATATTCGTTTTGTTAATGGGATTTTCTATAAAATGATTCATAACCTTTGCCATATCCTGTATATTACCTGGCTCCGCTAAATATCCATTATAACCGTCTTGAATGGTCTCAGGGAAATGACCTACTTTAGTTGCTAAAACAGGTAATAAAAAGTTATAGGACAAGGATTCAACTCCTGAGGGAGTAGCAGTTTCATAAAATGTTAATATTGCATCACTTACTTGAAAATATTGATGTACTTCTTCGTTTGGGATAAACCTATTGTACACTTTAACATATTCTTGAATGCCCAATTCTTCTATCATTTTAAGCGGCTGATAGTTTTCTTCTTCATTATCATTTTTACGGAGAACCAATTTTTTAGCTAAACCGAATAAGGCTTTTTTTAGTTTTGTACTCCATTTTTTATCATCTAATGTGTTCCAGAAGGATTCTCCAGCTATGATTAAAGAAATATCTTTTCTTTGCTTTAGGAGTTCTGCAAAAGCAGGTAAAACCCAATGTAAGCCTTTATATTTCCTAATAAATCCAAAAAATAAAAATACATGCTCATTAAGCCCCATTTCTTTTTTGACTTTTTCTTTATTAAAATCAGTATTGGGTTGAAATAAATCATAAATTGGATGATATAGCTTAATTATTGATGTATTATTTTGATTTCTTTCACCACTTTCTGTCAATTGGAATTTTTTTTCTGGAAATAGTTTTTGTAATTCTTCTGCTGTTTTATAGGCATGTACAATAAATGTATTGACATTTTTTAAACCAAATTTAGTGCAAAATTTATCTACAGTACTTGATTCTTTTTGTTGAACCAAATGTAAATCAAAAATGATTTCAATATTAGGATTTCTTTTTTTTATTCCTTTTACTATAAAACCTAATGGGATTCCTTGTAAAGCTATTGCCCATTGAAAAATTATTATTTTGGGATTAATCTCTAAAATTTTTTGAACAGTTTGGTTCCAAGTTAACGGGTTGTTATAATTGGTTAAATATTCAATGGGAATATTGGTGTGTTCTAAAAAATTTTGTTTAGAATTTCTATCTATAAAATCTCTGGGAATTATTGCTGGATATTGTTGTGTCCAAGAAAGGATGTATATTTCGGTATTTGGTTGGTTATACAATGCTTTTGCTAATGAAGTATTATAGTTGGAAATCCCCCCCTTGAATAGTGGACCTGGTCCGAATAAAACAATTTTATTTTTTTCCATTTTGCAAAAATAAAAAAAAGCTGGTAAAAAATTTACCAGCTTAAAAAGTATGACTTTATAAGATAAAATTTATATCATTAAATAAGCAATGATTGCGATTACTCCACAAACCATTATCAATGCATAATTTTGTACTACGCCAGATTGTAATTTCTTGATAATATCACCTGTTGTATCTGTTAAATCTCCAGCACCATTTACTGCACCATCAACAATTTCTTTATCCAAAAACATGATAAATCTATCAGAAATAAATACAAATGGTCTTACAATTACAGCATTATAAAATTCGTCTACATAGAATTTGTTTTCTAAAACAGTATAGAAATTTCCTAATTTAGATTTTACTACTTCATCACCTTTTAGACCTTGGGTAGTATATAATTTCCAAGCTAAGCTGACTCCAGAAACACCAATTCCTATGGAAAGTAAAATTAAAATGATTTCGGTTAAAAAAGAAGCATGATGGGTTACATTTTTTACTAATGGAGAACCACCACCACCTAACCAATGATGAGAAATCCAATTGTAATGTCCATGACCAATAATTTCTGGTAAACCTAAAAAACCACCAACAATTGCTAATCCCGCTAAAATCCATAAAGGAATAGTAACAATGGCAGGTGATTCATGGGGTTCATGGTGGTGATGATCCTCATGAGAGTGATGACCATGATGTTCATCATGTGTATTTTGATATTGAAATCTTTCTTTTCCTTCAAAAGTTAATACATAAAGACGAGTCATGTAAAATGCAGTCATAAAGGCAGTACAAATACCAATAAACCATACTAAATAATAAATGGTGTTTTCATGACCCGCCGCAAAAGCTTTTCCTAAGATTTCATCTTTTGAGAAGAAACCCGCCAAAGGAGGAATACCAGCAATAGCCATAGTTGAAATTAAAAATGTTTTACTGGTGTGTGGCATGTACTTTTTAAGGTTTCCCATAAAGCGGATATCTTGGGGGTCTGGGGCAGCGTGTGCATGGTCCATAGCATGGATTACAGAACCAGAGCCCAAGAATAAACAAGCCTTAAAGAAAGCGTGTGTCATAACATGGAATATAGCAGTTGTAAAAGAACCAGTTCCTAAAGCCATAAACATAAATCCTAATTGAGAAACTGTAGAATAAGCCAGAACTTTTTTAATATCATTTTGTGCGATGGCTGTCATAGCAGCGGAAACGGCTGTTAATGCACCAATAATAGAAATAAATGCTAAAACATCTTGTGCATTATAGAACATCCGGCTCATTCTTGCAATTAAATAAATACCTGAGGTAACCATGGTTGCAGCGTGTATAAGTGCTGATACAGGTGTAGGACCAGCCATAGCATCTGGTAACCAAACATACAAAGGAATTTGAGCTGATTTACCCGTTGCAGCTATAAACACTAATAAGCAAATCCATTTTAAAGTTACTGGGTCAAAACCTGTGTAAACAAATTCTCTAAATGTTAAAGTACCTGTTGAGCTATAAATTAAAAACATTGCTGTTAATAAAGCAAAATCACCAATTCTGTTAGCAACAAATGCTTTTTGAGCAGCTTTGGCTTTTTCCATATCATTAAACCAATAACCAATTAGGAAGTAAGAACATGCACCTACACCTTCCCAACCTAGGAATAAAACAACTAAGTTATCTCCAAGGATTAAGTTGGTCATTGCAAAAATAAATAAGTTTAGGTATAAGAAATATTTGTAGAAGCCTTTATCACCATGCATGTAACTTATTGAATATAAATGGATTAATGAACCTACACCAGTTACAATCATGCCCATTAAAAGGGAAAGCTGGTCTAATTCATAAGAAAATCTAATTTTCAAGTCTGGAGTTTCCATCCAAGAAAATAGGTCAAATAATAGAGGTTTTCCATCAAAATTTAAAAATGCTATTAAATAAATTACAAAAGGTATAGCAACCATTGAAGCCGCTAAAGTACCAATTAGACTTTCTTGTTTACGGAAATTAGGGGATAAAAAACCTAATAACCCTATAATTGTTGCACCCAAAAAAGGTAGTATTACTACCAAAGGCAATAAACTTTGTATATCCATAACTCAAATTACCACTTAAATAAATTAAAATTGTTGATGTTTATGTCTTGTTTATTTCTAAAAAGAGCAATGATGATAGCTAAACCCACTACGGCTTCAGCTGCTGCAACACACATTACAAAGAAAACAAACATAGAACCTGCGGGGTCATTGTAATAACGTGAAAAAGTAACTAATGATAAATTTACTGCATTAAGCATTAACTCAACACACATAAATACCACAATAGCGTTTTTTCTTGTAATTACTCCAATCATTCCAATTGTGAATAATGCAACACTAATTGCTAAATACCCATATAAATATTCTTGAACTAACATATACTGACCTTAATTTTTTCGGTTTATCAAAACGTAAAATTCTAATGAAACTTTTTACCTACCAAATTTTTTTGAAAAAAAATCTATATGTATTTAATTAAATTCAATTTAATTTTTTGATTATGAATTATTTATATTTTTTTTCAATGAATTTTGAAACAAATTATTTTGTAATACGTATATTTGTACAATAATTAATATCATATATGAATAAATTTTTACTTTTACTAGTTTTAAGTTTGGTAATTTTTACAAAATCAGTGATTCATGCACAAGTTTTGTCTACTGGTGCTGGAACTGGAAATTGGAATGATCCCAATACTTGGAGTTGTACTTGCATTCCATCTGCAACTAGTGATGTAGTAATTCAGGCAGGGCATACTGTAAATTTGACTTCAAATCAAACCATTGCAAATGTTACCTTACAAGGTTTACTTAGTTTGAATACTAATTCAAGGACACTAACTGTAACAGGAAATTTTACGGTTACTGGAAATAGTACTATATTTGGTGGAGCGACCAGTAGGGTTATTAATATTGCTGGAAATTTAGAGATCAATAATTCTGCATCCTTAGCTATGGGTGCATTTAATATGACGGTTACTGGAAACATTATTAACAATGGAACTTTATCCATTAATTCTAATACTGGTGTTAGAACTTTTAATGGTTTAGTAATCAATAATGGAACATGGACAACTACCACAGTAATAACAAGCACTAACCTTTTATTTAGGAACGGAATCAATAACTTTGGCACTTTCAATGCTGGAGCTGCACGTTTCACAAATAACAATCAATCAATTGGTGGAACAAATTTAATAACTTTTAATAACCAAGTAATTATTGCTGGTGCAATTACTGTTATTAATAATAATCCCAGTTTGGTCTTTAATAACGCTGCTAGTATCGATGGAACAGTGGCTGGTTCTACCTTAACTGCTGGCGCTGGTTCTCAAATTTTCTATGCTTCTTCTGTAAGACCTATGATTACTGGGGTTTTGGATGCAGGTTCTAATCCTAATACTTTTACTTATAATCGTACAGCGAACCAAGATATAAGGACTGGTGATTATTATAATTTAATAATAGAGGGCACTGGTGATAAAGTTTTAAACGGTGCTGGTAATTTAAATATAGTAAACAATATAACTGTAGAAAATACTATTAATCAATTGTCTTGTAATGGAAAAAACACTACAACTGCTGGTACTTTCACTTTAAAGTCCACGTTTAATCATACTGAAGGGGTTGTTACCCAGCATCAAATGGGGAATTTTGTTCTAGATGGTGGGTACTTAGACCTAGGAAACAGTGTTTTAGATGGTTGGGTAATCAACAATGATTTTATTGTAACTTCAAACGGGGGGACAATTCATACAGCAGGTGAACCAACCAATGGTTTTACAGTGAATGGTAATACTTACATCAATGGGGCTTTTATTTTTACTCATAATAACGTTTACTCATAATAACGTTAATGCAAGAGCATTTTTTAATGGGTTAGTAACTATTAACATGGGAGGTTCTTGGAACTCCACGGCTGTTACAAGCTTTGAGATCATTAGATTTCGTGCAAATATCGTAAATAATGGTTCTTTCAATGCTGGAGGAGTTACTTTTGATATTAACAATCAAAATCTAACAGGCAATACATATAACAAAGCTACTGCTAATATAGAGGGAGTAACACTAGATAATCAAGCTATCGTATATTTAACTTCTAATGGTACTTGTTTAACAGGAACAGGAACATGGCTACAATCCCCCAATTCTGAACTTTATTTAAGGGGAGATGCAGATGTTACAGTATTTAATGCTTCTGCTGCCCCCAATATCGTTACTTATTATGATAATAAAAATAATCATGCGGTAAATCCTGGAACGTATTATAATCTAACTATTAATAAGACCGCTGGTAGTGATGCTGATATTGCAGGGACCAATGCTGGAGCAGTTTCTGTGCTTAACAGCTTAATCGTTCAGAATGGTAGACTTGGACTTAATACTGCAGGAGACCAGATTAATGTGGCTTCAGGAGCAACTACTTTAATTACAGGCGCTTCTTCAGATATTTATTTCACAAATGCTACAACAACAGCCGATTTAGCGGTACTAACTATTCAGAATGGCGGTTCTATCTCGGGGAGTGCTACAGGTAATGTTCTTGCATCCTCTTTTACTACTGCCGGTACAGGAGCCAATTTAGGCAGATGCAATTTTACAGTGAATGGATTAACTACTTTGAATGCTAATCTTAACTTCACTTTAGATGATGGTGTAAAAACGTTTGTGGGATTAGTAGATATACTCGCCGGATCTGCTTGGAGCTCTACAATTATTAATACTGCAGGAAATCTTAATTTTAGAGGAGGTATCAATAGTAATGGAAGTTCTTTTTTAGCGAACAATGCTACCTTCAATACCAATAATCAAGATTTGAATGGTACAACTCCATTAATCTTTAATGGTACTGTAACTATTAATGGAGTGCGAGTGAATAACTATACTACCGTAGATTTAGCATCAACAGCAACTTCATTAACAGGTACAGGAGGTGCACAATGGATACAACAGCCTAGCTCTTATTTGAAGATTGCTGGTGATGTGAATTCTGTTACCATGGGAACCAGTGCTTTAAATAATACTGTTGAATATTATAATAATGTACAACAAAATGTGGGTGCAGGAACTTATCATCACTTACTCATCAATAAATCAGGAAATCGTGCTGATGTTGCAGGGGCTGCTGCCGGCACAATTAACGTGAATGGCTCATTAGTGGTTCAGCAAGGTGAATTAAGACTCAACAACGTTGGTGATGTTATTGATGTTGCTTCCTCTGCATTTACGTTAATTTCAGGTTCTACTTCTAGATTAGAGTTTACCGCTGGGGGTACTGCAAATTTAAATGATTTTACTTTCTCCAATTCTGCTGCTATTGGTACAGGAACTTCTACATCTACTGGTAATATTACTACCAACACCTTTACCGTTTCAGGAACTGGAACTATGAATTTAGGTAGATGTAATTTTACTACTAATGGTGTAACCAATGTTAATGGCAATTTATCGCTCAATAGTAATACAGGTGTAAAAATTTTTAACGATTTAGTAACTATTGGCGCCTCTGGTTCATGGACTTCTACTACCATTACAACCACTGCAAATTTAGTTTTTAGAAATAGCATTGTTAATAATAATACATTTACTGCTGGTGCAGCAACTTTTGACACTAACGACCAATCCATAAGTGGTAATACTTTTAATTTCTCAGGTCAAATTACGGTTACTGACATAAATCTTACTAACCAAACCACAGTGAATCATACATCTACAGCCGCTGCATCTCTAACAGGTACAGGAACTTGGACGCAAGCCGCAAATTCTACTTATAATACTACCGCTTCTACTATCACTATCAATGCAATGAACGCTTCGGCAAGCAATAATACGGTAAATTATAATAGAAATAACACACAAACAATATTCCACCCCGTTAATGGAGAATATTTTCATTTAATTCTTTCTAACACATCTGGAAAAACCGCTTCTGCTGGTACAAAAATTATTTTAGGCAATTTAACGATTAGTGGAACTGCACAACTTAACGTATCTACTAATAACGTTGATTTAGAAATTAGAGGCGATTGGACAAATTCAAGCAATAATGCTGATGCATTTGTAGAAGGAACTCGTACTGTTACATTTAATGGCTCATCTGCTCAAACTATTTCTAATACAGCAAATCAATCTGGAACTGATTTTTATAATCTGGTTATTAATAACTCTTCTTCTACCGGAGTAATTGTTTCGGGTAATGCTGGCTTACATACCCGTATCGTTGCAAATGGAACTTTAACCTTAACCAATGGTTATGTTTATACAAACTCTAATAATATGATTGTGGTACTTAACAATGGTGGTTCTACTGGTGGTAGTATCAATAGTTTTGTAAATGGTCCTATTAGAAAAATTGGTAATCAGGCATTTATATTCCCAACAGGGCAAGATGTTTTACCGATGGGTAAAGGACCCGAAGATGTTTGGGCGAGAATAGGTATTTCAGCCCCTACTAATAATAATACCCAGTTTACTGCCCAGTACTTCTTTACATCTTATGGCGATATGACCAAAGATGCTACTTTAACTCACGTTTCATTCCATGAATATTGGACATTAGACAGAGCAGTTACTACTAATGCCGTTCAAGTTACTTTATATTACGAAAGTGCAACTCGTAGTTTTATTACAGATTACACTTCTGGTGATTTAGTGGTCGCAAGATATACAGCAGGTAATTTCTGGACTTCAGAAGGTCAGTCTGCTAGAAGCAATTCTGATCCAGGTTGGATAACTTCTAATACCGTTACAAATTTTAGTCCTTTCACTTTTGGTTCTATTACTGGCGGCAATCCTTTCCCCGTTGAATTAGCGAATTTTTCTGCAAATGCTTTATCTAATAAAGTTCAATTAGATTGGACAACCGCTTCTGAAATTAATACAGATTATTTCCAAGTTGAAAAATCTATTGATGGAATCAATTTTGAAAAAGTATTTACTCAAAAAGCCGCTGGAAATTCTAACATGGCTTTAGATTATCAAGGTTTTGACTATGAGCCATTTAAAGGTATTTCTTACTATCGTTTAAAAACTGTTGATCTTGATGGTAAGTATGTTTATAGTAATGTTGTAGCTGTAAACTTTCAAAGTGCATTTGCAATTTCTGTTTATCCTAACCCAACGAAAGATCACTTAAATGTTCAATTGTCTGAAAATTCCAATGAAATACATATTTCAATTTTTGATTTAACTGGAAGATTGGTTTTTGAAGATCACAAACAATATACTAACAAAGTTGAGATTAATACTCAAAATTGGACTCCCGGTATGTATATTGCTAAAGTTAAAACCCAAAGTGGTGAATTCTCCAAGAAGATTGTAAAAGAGTAATTTCAAGAAATTCTAAAGAATAGGGCAGCCAAAAAGGTTGCCCTAAATTTTTATACAAAAAACTCTAAAATGAAAATTTTCTATAATTTGCATCCTAAAATTCCCAGTGTTATGAAATTATATTTAAAGTTATTATTTTCAGTTTTATTGATGATTTACTCAAATCATGTTTTTTGCAATAATGTACCTATTTTGAAATCAAACCAAGAGAATATTACCAACTCTTCAAAGAAAAGTTTAAAAATTAAAAGAAAGAAACTTGAAAAAGCAAATAGGCATAAATACTATTTATGGGTTTCTATTTTATCATTAGTACTTATAGGTGGAATTTTTGTATTTATTAATTTTTACCCAAATTTGAGTATGGCATGGGCAATTTCTGGAGTTTTATTGATCATTTTACTTTTAATAAATGCAATAAGTTTTTTGATATTTTTTTTAGTTTTTAAAAATAAAAAATGGAGCCTAAATAAGAAAAAAATTATCGCATTGATAAGTCAGATTTTACTGGGTTTGTTAATTGTTTGGGTTTTTAATTCAAATATTACATTATTGTTATTTTTAGTAAGCCTACCTACTTTAATGTCTTTGATTTTAACCATTTCTTTAATTTTCAATAAAAGAAATGGTTAAATTTTCTTTGATTTGCGATTTAAGATCCCTTCGTATTTTTTAGAAGGATTTTAATCATTTTTCAAAATTTTAAATATCATTAACTGCTCATTTGCATGAACTTTCAATATGTAAAATCCTGATTGATAATTTTGAAGATATATATCTGTATTATATTGATTAACAAATTCTTGAAGTATTAACTGTCCTTGGATATTATAAATTTGATAGTTAAAATTAGGGGCATTGGTTTGGATCCTCAATATGGAGTTTGTAGGATTAGGAAATATTTTACAATCTAAATGAAAGGGAACATTGGCAATTTGAGAGGTTGTGAAACCTTGTGGAATTCTATATAAATAAACCCCCCCTTTGGTATTACCTACAAAAATAGAAACACTATCTGAGGGTTGAAATTTAACAAAATAGGGATTTACAGACTCTGAAATTCTTTCACCAAATAAAATACCTTTATTTATAAAACTTGCAGTATCATTAGGTTCATAGATATGAATTTCACCTTGATAGTTTCCAACTAGTAGTTCAAAAATTCCATCTTGGTTATAATCAAACCAAAAAGGTTTCGCATTAGCAACAAAAGGGTTAAAAAAGTCTGAAACATCAATTCCTCCCCAATTATAAATAGGGTTTGCCCAAATAGCAGCATTTGCGTTACCTATATTTTCCACAAAAGTAATTTTTCCATTTTCTCTTCCAATGATTAAATCTAAATCATTATCGTTATCAATATCCGCAAAATGGGGGAAGCAACCTTTTCCTGTTAAGGTTAAGCCTAAATAATCTGTAGAAGCTAATTGAAAATTGGCAGAACCAGAATTGGAAATATTTTCCATAAATACGATTTTTCCATCATAATGCCCAACAAACAAATCTTGGTCTCCATCATTATCAATATCTGCTAAAGCAGCATAAGGAACTTTTAAGTTATCCAAAGTAGTTAAGTTGTTGAATCCTTTATAATTGGAAGTTACTAATTTAAAAATCGGGTTAGAGTTGTTTGAAATATTTTCATAAAATCTCCATTCTTTACGTTGAGCATAATTTAATCCCGTCCAAATTGTTTTTTGTTGAGTTAGAATGAGTAAATCTAAATCTCCGTCTCTATCTTCATCCCAAATTATAGGTACAGAATGGCTCCCCCCATCAATGGTATGGTCAAAGAAAATATCTTTTTTTTGTAGTTGAAAGTTAGGAATATTCTGAGAACCATTATTTTTGTAGAAATGAGCCGCTTCGCCCCAATTGAGGACGTAGGTTGGGTTTGAAGGAGAGGGAAAATCAAGCCCATTAACAGCTGCTACTAAATCTTTGAGTCCATCTGCATCTATATCCACATGATACAAAGCAGGGAAATAGTGTAAATTAACGGGAGTATTATAATTTGGAAATGTTGTATCTTTTTGAGTAAAATGGGCAAATCTACGGGAGCCTCCATTAATCAGTGCAACTGCATTATTAGGTCCGTCATCTGTAAAAAGTAAATCTATCAAAGTATCACCATTGAGTTGTAAAGCTAAATAAGCGCCACCGGCGTGCATGGTTTTGTATTCCCCTAAACAAGGCTGGTTTAGTCCCGCTCCTGCATATACATCAGAAATTTCTACAAAATGACCCCAGCACATAGAATGTAGTTCTAATTCAAAATTTCCGCATATAGTAGCAACATTTCTATGAAGTTCCAATCTACTCCCTAATCCGTCTTGTGTTAAGATATCAATATCTCCATCAAAATCTATATCTGCAATAGCTGGAATATCGCCCGATGTTAATTGATATCCATTGGTTTGTCCTACATTTTTAGACCAAATTTCTTGAGGTATATTTTCAAAACTTAAGTATCCATTTTGCAAAGTAGTATTTTTATAAACAACTATTGTTGCTGGATTGGCTTTTCTCGTAAATATATCCGGTTGATTATCACAATTGTAGTCTAGAATTAACATCCAATTGGAAATTTCTTTTGGAAATACTGAAATATATTCAGGTGCAAAACGATACTTGACTTCTCCAGGATTTCCATCATGTATAAAAGTTAATAGTTTCTGATCTTTCCTATCAAAAATGATAATATCTTGCCTACCGTCTTGATTTAAGTCTAAATTGTTGAAACGAGGATTATCAAAACCTCCAGTCCATGGGAATGCTATAGTATCAATTCCATGAATTACTTTGAAAGAATTGCTAAGTAACTGGGCAATTGAGTAATTATAAACAAGTAAATAAAAAAAAGCAAGTAAAAAATAATTTCGGGATTTCATTGAAATATTTACACAAAAATAGAAAAAATAATTCAAGTTTTTAAAGATATTGTTTTTTTGTTTATAGTTCTACTTATTATCCCAATTGAGTATGAAACTAGAGGATATGCAATAAAAATTTCAAAATATAAATTTGATTTTGGTTTTACCACTTTTTACCATTTTACAACACTTTTAGTTCATATTTGGGTTACAAGGATTTGATAAATTTATGATAATGATTTTAAAATTTGATATTCAATGATTTATAATTTTTCCACAATGGTGGGAAAAAGTGGTAAATAGTGGTAACTTTGCCACGTTAGATTGATGAAAAAACCTCTATTTGGAGAATATGATTGCAAAGTTGATGCAAAAGGAAGATTTTTATTTCCTTCTGTGCTACTTTCTTTTTTCTCTGAAGAGGAACAAAATGAATTTGTTATCAATAAAAGTATGGATTCTTGTTTAGTGCTTTATCCTCAAAAAGTTTGGGAACAAGAAATTGAAAAAATTTACTCTAAAAATCAATTTTTAGAGAAGAATAGAGCCTTTGCAAGAATGTTTCAAAGTGGTGCTCAACCGGTTCATTTAGATAATCAAAAAAGAATTTTAATTCCTAAAAAACTTTTAGAGGCTTCTGAAATTCAAAATGATATTGTTTTGATTGGTGCTTATGACCGTATTGAAATTTGGTCTAAAGAAAAGTTTGAAAATTGGTTAAATTCTCATCAACAGGATTTTACAACTTTATCAGAGGAGGTGATGAAAGATGAATAATGTTTATCATATCCCCGCATTAAAAAATGAATGTATTGATTTTCTTCAAATAAAACCCAATGGTGTTTATATTGATGCCACCTTTGGAGGGGGCGGTCATTCTTTAGCTATTTTAGAACATTTAACTACTGGTAAACTTTTGGGTTTTGACCAAGACATTAATACTCAAAAAAATATCCCTATAAACCCTCGTTTCCGCTGGATTAACGATAATTTTTCTAATATCACCCATCAAATTCACCATCAAGGAATTGAAAAAGTTGACGGAATTCTTGCAGACTTAGGCGTTTCTTTTCATCAATTTGATACTTCTGAAAGAGGCTTTAGTTTTCGTTTTGAAAATGCTGATTTGGATATGAGAATGAATCTCCATTCCGATTTAACGGCTGCTAAAGTTTTGAATGAGTATTCTGAAGGCATTCTTGCGGATATTTTTTATTATTATGGTGAAATTAAATCTTCCAAAAAATTAGCATTTCAGGTTATTCAGTATAGAAAAAATACAAATATTCAGAAAGTTAAGGATTTATTGAATATTTGTTCATATATTTTCCCAGAACATTTAATTAAAAGTTTTTTGCCTCAAATATTTCAAGCATTAAGAATTGAGGTGAATCAAGAATTAGAACATCTTAAATCTTTTCTTCAACAAACTACTGATTTGCTTAATACGGGTGGTAGATTGGTAATTATTAGTTATCACTCCTTAGAAGACAGAATAGTCAAAAATTTTATGAAATCAGGAAATGTTGAGGGGGTTTTAGAAAAAGATTTTTATGGAAACCTTCAAGTTCCTTGGAGACTAATTACAAAAAAACCGATTGTGCCTAGTGATGAAGAAATATTTGAAAATCCAAGGTCTAGAAGTGCAAAATTAAGAGTAGTAGAAAAAATATAAATCAAAAAAACAATCAACTAATTTAAAAATGCAAAAAAATAAACCCAAAAATACTTTAAAATCAGAATCAACTAATCCCAAAACAACGACTTCGGGGGCATCTGCTTTCAGTAAAAAATATTCTAAGCTGTTAGCAGATTTAGCCTTTGATTTTCAATCATTAAATTGGGTTAAGGAGAATTTTTATTTTATTATTTTTATTTTTGGAGTAGGGTTAGTTTATATTGCCAACAGCCATTTTGCGGAAAAACAAACCCGTAAAATGGAAGCATTAACCAATGAAATCAAAGAACTAAAATCTGAGGCTATGACTATCAATGCACAATTGTGCAGAATGAAAAAACAATCAGAGTTAAGTAAAAATTTAGAAAACAAAGGTATTCAAGCATTGAAGGATATACCTTATAAAGTAGTGAACGAAACCCGTAATACCCAACGAACTCCCAAAAAAGAACTTGAATGATAGCTATGGCAAAAGTAAATGATCGTATATTAAGAAGAATTTATTTGATGTTTGCAGCAGTTCTGCTGTTTAGTTTATTGATTGTACTTCAAATACTAAAAATTCAATGGATAGAAGGTGATAGATGGGTTGAAAAGCAGGAAAAAGAAAGAGTTTATTTAAAAAATGTATCTGCTACAAGGGGCAGCATTTTAGCTGCTGGAGGTGAAGTGTTTGCAACTACTCTCCCTTTTTACCGAATTGCTATTGACGCTACTGTATTAAAAGAAAGCAATTTTCCCAATTTTCAAGATAGCCTTTCAATGTTGTGCAATAAATTAGCACGTTACTTTGGTGATAATAAATTAGATGCACAGTATTTTAAGAATAAAATTTTAGATGCTAAAAAAAATAAAGACCATCACGTTTATTTATTTCCCGTAGGGCGAACTTTTAAGTACCAAGAAATGAAACAAATTAAATCGTTTCCGATTTTTAATCATCCCAACAGAAATGTAAGTGGTCTTATCATAGAAAAAATTAACAATAAACGATTTTACCCTTATGAAGAGTTAGCTAAAAGTACTTTAGGCATTTTAAAAGACGATACATTGGGAGTTAGAGGCTTAGAGCATGCTTATAATAGAGAGTTAAGAGGGACAGATGGGTTAATGTTGGTTCAAAAAATTGCTGGTGGTGCAGAAATTCCATTAAGTGATTTTGAAATGCAAGAACCCAAAGACGGATTTGATGTTCAAACTACTTTGAATGTAGAACTTCAAGATGTAGTCTATACTGCATTAGAAAAAGGGGTTTTGCAAAATGAAGCTCAAGGAGGAGTTGCTATTTTAATGGAAGTACAAACAGGTAAAATTATTGCTCTTGCAAATTATCCTGAACATTACAACCATGCAATTGGTACACCTATTGAACCCGGATCTACTTTTAAAATTGCCTCATTAATGGCATTTTTAGAAGATAAGGCTATTGGTTTACAAGATACTATCAACACTTATGGTGGGCAAAAAGATTTGTATGGACTAAAAATGAAAGACGAAGCGGCTTACAGCAAATTAACCCTAAAAGAAGCCTTTCAAAAATCCTCTAATATTGCATTTGCTGAAGTATCTGAAAATTATTACTTAGAGAAACCTCAAAAATTTATTGATAGGCTTTATGAAATTGGTATTTTAAAACATACTGGTTCTCAGATTAAAGGAGAACCCGAACCCTATGTTATTAAACCTAATCATAGATTGTGGTCTAAATCCTCTTTGCCTTGGCTTTCTATTGGTTATAATGTTAAACTTACTCCTTTACAAACCTTAACCTTTGTCAATGGAATTGCTAACAACGGGAAATTAATTTCTCCTGTATTGGTTTCACAAATTAAAGATGGCTCTAAAGTGATTGAAGAATTTGAATCTCATGTTATTGTTCAAAGAATGTGTTCTAAATCTACTCTTCATACCGTTCAAGAATTTATGTTGAGTGTAGTAGAAAATGGAACAGCTAAAGGAATTAAAGATACTGTCTATAAAATTGCTGGAAAAACCGGTACTGTCCAAAAATATATTGATGGTAAATATCAAAAGAAGTATCGTTCTTCTTTTGTAGGGTATTTTCCTGCCGATAATCCTAAGTACTCTTGTTATGTGATGATTGATGAACCTGAAAAAGGGGAATACTATGGTTCTCGGGTTGCTGCTCCAGTATTTAAAGAAATAGCAGATTATATTTTTTATAGAGATTTAGAAATTCATCAAAACCGTATAAAATCCAATAAATTTGCCTCTCAACAAAAACCTTATAACCGTATCACCCATCGTGAAGATATTTTAAAACTCTATTCTTTATTAAACATTCCCGTTCCTGAAGATTTACAAGTAGAAACTGAGTATGTAAGAACTCATAATAAAGGAAAGTTTGTGGCGATTGATGACTTTAAATTATCAGGCAAATATGTTCCAAACGTAAAAGGAATGACAGCTAAAGATGCAGTTCCATTATTAGAAAATATGGGTTTTTGGGTAAAATTACATGGTAGTGGGAGAGTCAAATATCAATCTATTGCACCCGGAGAACCGATTACACACGACCCTAGAAAAAAACAATTTATTTCCTTAACACTTGAATAATCATTTATGAAGCAACTCAAAGATTTATTATACAAAGTCCATCTTAAAGAACTATACGGGGAAACTACCGTAATCCCTAATGATTTTCATTTTGATTCTCGTAAAGTTAAAAAAGGTGATTTATTTATTGCAATAAAAGGTACTCAAACTGATGGGCATAAATATATTTTTAAAGCTATTGAACAAGGTGCAATAGCAATTGTTTGTGAGGATTTACCAAAAGATTTTGTTAAATATCCTCTTATTCAGTGGGTTGTAACTAGTAATAGTCATGAAGCTTTAGGAATCATTGCTTCTAATTATTATGATAACCCCTCTGAAAAATTAAAAGTGGTAGGAGTAACAGGCACGAATGGTAAAACCACCGTTGCTACCTTGCTTTATAAATTATTTACAGACTTAGGTTTTCCTTGTGGCTTAGTTTCAACGGTAGAAAATCGTATTAACGAAAGTGTTATTCCTGCAAATTTAACTACACCAGATGCAAAATATCTACAAAACTTATTTCATTTGATGGAACAAGCTGGTTGTGAATATTGCTTTATGGAAGTAAGTTCTATTGCTGTTCATCAACATAGAATTTCAGGCACTTTTTTTACAGGTGGAATTTTTACGAATATTACCCATGACCATTTAGATTATCACGGAACTTTTGATAATTATTTAAAATGTAAACAAGCATTTTTTACATTTCTTCCTTCTAAAGCTTTTGCTATTAGTAATTTAGATGATAAGAATGGGGAAATAATGCTTCAAAATTCAAATGCAAAAAGAATTTATTACGCTTTAAATCGTTTAGCTCATTACAATGCAAAAATTGTAGAAAATACCTTAGAAGGTTTACATTTAATTATTGATAGTAGAGAACTTTGGGTTCCTTTGGTAGGTAAATTTAATGCATATAATTTATTAGCAGTTTATACTGCTGCGAAGCAATTAGGAGTTCCCTCTGATGAAATTTTAAAAAAGTTAAGTTTAATTTCTTCTGTAAAAGGACGTTTTCAAATTTATAAACATCCTAATCAACCCAAATTTGCTATCATTGATTATGCTCATACTCCAGATGCTTTAAAAAATGTTTTAGAAACTTTGAATGATATGAAAATCAATAATTTAATTGTAGTTTTTGGCTGTGGTGGTAATCGAGATAAAGAAAAAAGACCCCTAATGGGAAAAATTGCATCGGAATTAGCGGATAAAGTGATTCTTACCTCAGACAACCCCAGAAATGAAGACCCCAAAAAAATTATTGAAGATATTCAAAAAGGTATTTCTAAAGAAAATTTAAGTAAAGTTACAACCTTGGTGGATAGAGAAGAAGCTATTGCAGCAGCCTTAAAATTTGCACAAAATCATGATGTAGTTTTAATTGCAGGTAAAGGACACGAAGATTATCAAGAAATCAATGATTTGAAACTCCCCTTTGATGACAGCGTTTTGGTTCAAAAAATTTTTAATCAAATCTAATTTATGTTATACCAATTTTTAGCATGGCTTAACCAACTTTTTGATATACCCGGTTTTGGTGTTTTTCAATACCTTACTTTTCGTGCCATTTTAGCCGCTGTATTTTCTTTGGGTTTATGTTTACTTTTTGGTAATCCAATTATACAATTTTTAAAAAGAAAATCCATAGGAGAAACCATTAGACAAGAAGGTCCTCAAAACCACCTTTCCAAAGCTGGAACTCCAACTATGGGTGGAATTATGATTATTTTGGCTATTATTATACCTACTTTATTATGGGCTAACCTCGCTAATGCTTATGTCATTCTTTTACTCGTTGGTACCCTTTGGATGGGCATTATTGGTTTCGCTGATGACTATATTAAAGTTTTCAAAAAAAATAAACAAGGATTAAAAGGTAAATTTAAAATTTATGGTCAATTAGGTTTAGGATTGATTGTGGGTTTAACCATGGTTTTTCACCCTCATTTTCAAGGTCTTGAACCTAAAGTAGATTCTCATTTAATTATACACCCTAACAGCATTCTAGAAAAATCAGGATTTAAAGAAGGCGATAAATTAATTGCTTTAGATGGAAAAAATATTGCAGAACTTCCCAAAGGCTACCATAACCCTATTTTTACCATTTTCACGATTGAAAGAGAAGGTAAAAGAATGAACCTAGTAATTCCTAAAGACGAAAAAATTAGAGTTTCTGAGTTTTTATTAGGCACTAAAAATTACGGGTTTTCAACTAGTACCAATGTCCCATTTTTCAAAAATTACACTTTTAACTACGATTATCTTGCATTTTGGGACGAGCCCAATGGTATTTGGGGTAAAATTATTTATGTTTTGGTTATTATTTTTATTGTAACTGCGGTTTCTAATGGCGTAAATATAACGGATGGTTTAGATGGTTTAGCAGCAGGAGTAACAGGAATTGTAGCGGCTACCTTAGGAATTATGGCTTATGTTTCTGGCAATGTTGTTTTTGCTAATTATCTGAATATTAGCTTTATACCAATGAGTGGAGAAGTATTTATTTTTTGTGCTGCTCTCATAGGTGCTTGTGTAGGATTCCTTTGGTTTAATGCTTTTCCTGCACAAGTTTTTATGGGGGATACGGGTAGCCTTGCATTAGGAGGTGCAATTGCAGTTTTGGCACTGATTATCAAAAAAGAACTATTAATTCCTATTTTTTGCGGAATTTATTTCATTGAAAATTTATCGGTGATTATTCAAGTTTCTTATTTCAAATATACCAAAAAAAAATACGGAGAAGGAAAACGTATCTTTTTGATGGCTCCTATCCATCATCACTTTGAAAAAAAAGGTTTACACGAATCCAAAATTGTGATTCGCTTTTGGATTGTTACTGTTTTATTATGTATCATCACTTTTGCAACCCTTAAACTCAGATAATCTATGGATAAAAATCAAATCAAAAAAATTGTAATATTAGGAGGCGGTGAATCAGGTGTAGGAGCAGCTATTTTCGCCAAACAAAAAGGATATGACGTTTTTTTATCAGAAGGAGGTTCTTTAAAACCTCATTTTGAAAAAGAATTACTTGATTATCAAATTCCTTATGAAACTCAAAATCATAGCATTGGTAAAATTCTTTCCGCAGATTTAATTATTAAAAGCCCGGGTATTTCTCCCAAAACAAACATAGTACAACAAATTACAGAAAAAAATATACCCATAGTTTCTGAAATAGAATTTGGTTCTTGGTTTACTAATGCTACTATTATTGCAATCTCTGGTTCAGCTGGCAAAACAACTACCACATCTATGATTTACAAGATTTTAAAAGATGGTGGGTTAAATGTAGCAGTTTGTGGTAATATAGGAACTTCACTCGCCAGAACCTTAGCTTTTGCTCAAAAAGAATATGAATATTTAGTCATTGAGGTATCTAGTTTTCAATTAGAAAACGTAATAGATTTTCACCCCCATATTGCAGTTTTAACGAATATCAGTGAAAATCATTTAGATAGATACGAATATAATTTATCAAAGTATGCTCAAACCAAAATTCAAGGATTACTAAAGAATTCAACTTCAGAAGATTTTTTAATTTACTGTATGGATTCTGATTATTTAGTTCAAGAATTAGAAAAATTTCCATTTGAAGCAGAAAAAATTGGGTATAGCTTAGAAATGAAACAAGGAAGCTCAGCTTATGTCATTGAAAAAGAATTAAAAAGGTTTATAAATATCAACATTATGTCTAAAAACAAGAAAAAAAACGGCTTAGCCTTTGATTTTCCTATTGAGGAACTTCAAATAAAAGGCAAACACAATGAATACAACAGCATGGCAAGTTCTGTTGTAGGAAACTTATTACAAATAAGAAATGAATCAATAAGAGAAAGTTTAAAAGACTTTGCGAGTTTAGAGCATCGTCTAGAACAAGTAGCAATTATTGATGGAGTTTTTTATGTCAATGATTCAAAAGCAACCAGTGCATTAGCGGTTTGGTATGCCTTAGAAAGTATTACAACTCCTGTAATTTGGATTGCTGGTGGTGTAGATAAAGGAAATGATTGGGGAATTTTATTGCGGTTAGTGAGTGATAAAGTTAAAGGTATTGTTTTACTTTCCAAAGAATTAGATACGGTAAAGGACATCAAAAATGCTTTTGAAAATACTGTTGAAATGATGAAACATGCCAACAATATGGCTGATGCTGTGCGTATTGCAAAAGAAATGGCTTCAGCTGGAGATACTATCTTACTTTCTCCCGGTTGTGCAAGTTTTGATTTATTTGCTAACTACGAAGAAAGAGGTAACCAATTCAAAGACGAAGTTTTAAAAAAATAAATTTTCAATAAATTTCTATTCTTCTAGCGCTGCCATTTTTTTATAAAATAGGAGTCATTTTCTATTTTTTAGGAGTTTCCATTTTTTATTTTTTCCTATCACAAAATGATTGATAGAGTTTAAAAAAAATCAGAATTTTCAAATAATTGAAAATTCTGATTTTTGAAGTAATGCTTACATTTTCTATTTAGTCAATGACCAACTGTTACTTGCTTTATTGTAACCATACTTCCAAGTCCCGCCTGAGGTTTCAATGATCAAACCTATTTGAGAATTTTGCATTTTATCAGCTTTAAATTTAAAACTATTTGTATTAGCTTGCTTGGTTAAATTGTAGGTATTTAAAACCTTAACCGTTTGTTCATTAAAAATAGAAATCCAAGTATAGAACTTTCCTCCACTTTCTTGTACCCAAGTATAAGCAAACAAACCTGGATTAATAGCCAATTTTCCCACGGGATAAATAATATCATTTTCCCCTATTTTAGTAAATTGTGCTTTTAAAGAAGCATGTAAAGGACGAACAGAAGGCTTAGTGGAACCATTAAACTCAAAAGGTAATGATTTTTCTGGAAAAATATCCTTCATTTTTTGAAATTGTTGCCCAAATACTTGAGCATTAAACCACATAAACAAAATTAATAACCAATTTTTCATTTGTTGAAATTTTAATATAAGGTTTACAGCAAAATTTGTGCCTACTTATAAATTCAATAAAAATTTATATTTGCAAACTCATAATCGTATGAATATCAAAAAGCGAGAAAACTTACTGTTTTTTCTCATCATTTTTCTTTTAAGTATTCTCATTTACAATGGAACTAGACACTTTGTAACTTTACCTTACGGAATCCACCAATGGAGGCAAAGTATGAACTATTCAATAGTTCAAAATTTTCAAGAGTCTAATACCCATTTTGGGAAACCCGCTATGGACAATTTGCTGAACCCAGACAATACAGGTTATTTAGTATTAGAATTTCCCATTTTTCAATGGATAATTTCTTTCTTCCCTAGAGAATTTTTTCCTTATTTTAGATGGTTAATTTATTTAAGCTCCTTATCGGGTCTTTATTTTGCTTTTCTTTGGAGTTATCAAGTATTAAAAAATTATTATCTTGCTTTTGCTTCCATTTTAATTTTATTTTTTGTCCCTTTGTTTTTATTTTACAATGCCAATTATTTTGTGGATTTACCTGCTATTCTTTGGAGCATAAGCACAGCTTACTTCTGGAATAAAGGAATTACCGAAAATTATACCCCAAAATCCATATTGCTAGGCACTTTTTTTTACACTTTAACAGGTTTGTTGAGACCCGTTGGTTTAGCTTTGCCTTTTGCTTTTATGATTTATTATTTTTTGAATCATTTTAAAAAAAGCAAATTTCTTTTCTGGAACTTTTTGATTAGTACTACTTTAATTAGCATTTGGTACATTTATCAACAAAAAACGAATATTACTTATGAAGTTCATACTCCCCCTCAAACTTCTATTTTTTACAGTTCAAAAGAGGAAATCAAAAACGTTCTTTATGCTTTTAGAGATTTTCATTTTAATCAATTTGGTTTTGTATTTGGAAATATTTTGGGTTATATTCTTTGTTTTTTAATGATTGGTTTTCATTGGAAAAACTATGATAAAAATCTAAAAACTATATTTATATGGACATTTTTGGGTACAATTGCTTATTTAACTTTATGGTTTAAAGTTTTTCAAGACCATGATTATTATTTGATCCCTTGTTTATCTTTTTTCTTTATTACTACTCTCATGACCTTAATGGCCTTAAATCATTATATCCCTTTAAAATCTTTATACGTTACTCTCTCAATCATTCTTTTCTTTAGCTTTTATCATGGTTATGAAAATTATAGATTAAGGGACTTTAGAGGTTGGTATGGCTTCAGTTTAAATACTTCCAAATTTGAGGAAGGGATGTTATGGTGGGTTCATCATGAAGATCAAATGATATGGTCAAAAATTAGAGAATTGTCCAATAACATGGATAAACTTGAAAAAGCAGGTATTCAAAAAAAAGATACCGTAATTTGTAATTTTGACCCAACTCCCACTTACGTTTTGAGTTTATTACAATTAAAAGGTTGGGCTTTATCCAATGAAGGTGGGAAGATGAATCGTTTTGAGCAATATCAATATTACATCAATCGTGGTGCAAAATATCTCATTCATTATGGTGATAGAGTAGCAGTGGAGGATGAATCTGAAAAAGATAATTTACTAAAGCAAAATTTAATTTTTCAATACGATAGTATCAAATTTTATAAAATTGACCATTTAAAAAATCAGTAAACCAAGATTTCAGCTTTCTTGATAGATGATTGGTTGGGCGTGCCCCTTGCTACGCTGCGGGTCGGGCTGCTTCGGGTTTCACTTTGTTTCAGCAATCCTTTTGACACTTTTTATCAAAAGTGTCAAAAGGCAGTGCCACTTTGTGCCCTTCGCATCCCTCACGCTTTTCCCAAAGCTTCGCTTCTAATCCCTACTATTACATGCTTTACTACAAGCTATTCTTTATTATTTTTGTATCATGATGAAACAACTTCCTATTGGTATCAATTCCTTTGAAAAAATCATTTCCGATATTGTATGCTTTTTTTAAGGGTCTGGGTTTGAACTGCATATTAGAAGATCATACCAATAAAGGTAGAATAGATTTAAGTATCCTATTGAAAGAAGCGATATACATATTTGAGTTCAAGGTGAGGAGAGTTGGAAATGAAGCCCCTTTAGAGCAGATTAAATCTAAGCGTTATTACGAAAAATATTTAAGTGAAGGTAAACCGATTTATTTAGTTGGAGTAATATTGGATGTGCAAAGTAAAAATATAACCACCATAGATTGGGAACTAATATAATGCAGAGTTTAACTTATTGATTATCTTATATATATAAGCCACAAATTGGTTGATTATTTTTTCTTTTTTTTGATTCTTACATCAAACTTATCAAGCTCTAATACATTTCTGTCTATTAGATTTCTTAAAGCAGCTTTGGCTTCCTCAGGGTTACCTTTTTGAGTTTTTTGAATAATTTTTTGATATTTTGTTTCACCCTCTTGCACAAGGTGCAAAATTTCTTCTTCTAAGCTATAGGAATGGGAGTTCACTTTATGACGTCCCAAGCATACATCACATTTCCCACAGTTTTTTGTTTCTTGTTCTCCAAAATATTTTAATATACTCTTGCTTCTGCAAACTTGCTTATCTTCAGCATATTGAATCATAAATTTCAATCTCTCAAGAGCCTGTTCTTTTAGAAAAGTTATTTTTCTCCATTGGCAGTTCTCTAAATGAAAATTTTCTCTGGGTTTCGTAAAATCTATTTTAGATTCTTGACTTGGGGGAATAAAATCTATGATTTTGTATTGATGTAAAAAATTAAGTTTTTGAATAAATTCTTTTTCGTTAATTTCATGTTTTACAACAAAATCTTTGATAGAAAACGGTAAATAGTTAGTAAATAATTCCCCACCAATATCTCTCAACAAGATTTCCATATAGAGGTCACAAGAAGGATATTTTCTCAAAAATTCATGTAAAGTATCTGGAGTAACCAAAATTTTTAATTTGGAATAATGTTCAGTAGAATCCTCTATTTTGATAAATTCAGCTAATTCTAAAATTTTAAGGGTAGATTTTAAATCAGTTGTTGATAATAATTTGTTATTCAGTAAATTTCGGAAAACAGAAAGTGTTATAGAATGAAAAGGTTTTTCACTAATAGGAATTTTTAGATAGTCATAAACAAGGTTAGCATTTTTTTTAAATAATTCAAAATCAGGGTATTGATTAATAATTTGTTCATATTGATTTTGTGAGTCAATCGGTTTATAAAACAAAATAGCGAAAGATTTTTTTTCGTCTCTTCCCGCGCGTCCTGCTTCTTGATAATAGCTTTCTAAATCTGGAGGTATTTCCCAGTGAATCACTAAGCGTACATCGGGTTTGTCTATACCCATACCAAAAGCATTCGTACAAACAATAATTCTTGTTTCATTATTTAACCATCGTTTTTGAATTTGATTTTTTATCTCTGATGATAACCCACCATGATAAGGTTCTGAAGAAATCCCATTTTTTACTAATAAATCTGCAATTTCAAAAGTCTTTTTTCTAGAACGCACATAGATAAGCCCAGTTCCTTGAACTTTACTTAAAATCTCAAAAAGCTTATCGTATTGATTTTCATCATATAAAACAACATATTGAATATTTTGTCTGAAAAAGGATTTTTTGAAAATTTGTGAACTCTTAAAGTGTAATTTCTCACAAATATCCTTTTGAACTTGCGGAGTAGCGGATGCTGTTAATGCAATACAAGGAACATTGCTTAATAGGGTTCTAACTTCAGCAATTTTTAAATAATCTGGACGAAAATTATAACCCCATTGTGAAATACAATGCGCTTCATCAATAGCTAACAGGCTGATATTGAGTTCTTTTATATAGCTTATAAACTCTTCATTTTGAAGTCTTTCAGGAGAAAGATATAAAAACTTAAAAAATCCTTTTTTAACGCCTTCTAAACGATAGCGTTGTTCTGTTCGGGTTAAGGTAGAATTAATAAAAGTAGCGGAAATATTGCGTTTGATAAGATTTTCTACTTGGTCTTGCATCAAAGCAATTAATGGGGAAATAACAAGAGTAACACCCTCAAAAATCAATCCAGGTATTTGAAAACATATAGATTTACCACCACCTGTAGGTAAAAGAGCTAATGTATCATTTTTATTTAGAACGCTTTCTATAATAGCATATTGGGGTTCTCGAAAATTATCGTAACCCCAATACTGTTTTAAAACTTGATGCGGTTTACGCACATTCATTTTATTCTACATATAAGCTTTCTATTTCTTTTTTATAATTTTCCATAACAACTCTACGTTTCATTTTTAGGGAAGGCGTTAACTCGCCACTATCTATTGTCCATTCTTTGGATAGTAAAGCGAATTTTTTTACCTTTTCAAACTGTGCTAAATTCTCATTGGCTTTATCTACCTCTTCTTGTATTTTTTGAATAACTTTGGGGTGTTTAATCATTTCTTCGTTAGAAGATACCTGAATACCATGCAGTTTACACCATTCTTGTAAGTTTACAAAATTAGGGACAAGTAAAGCACCAGGGAATTTTTTTTCTGCACCTACTACCATTACTTGCTCTATGTAAAGAGAAGCTTTGATGAGATTTTCTATGTACTGGGGAGCGATATATTTTCCACCTGAGGTTTTGAAAAGTTCTTTTTTTCTATCTGTAATTTTAATGAAACCGTCAATTATCATACCGATATCTCCTGTATGCAGCCAACCATCGGGTTCAATAGTTTCTTTGGTAGCTTCAGGATTTTTATAATAACCTTGCATTACATTAGGACCTTTCACTAAAATTTCTCCTTCGCCTTCTCTATAACCCTGTTCTTGTAAAATTTTTACCTCAACGCCTTCAATTTTTTTCCCTACCGTACCAAATCTAAAACCTTTTATAGGCTCAAGAGTACCTACAGAAACCACAGGAGAAGTTTCGGTTTGTCCGTATCCTTCTAGAACGGGTATTCCAGCACCCCAAAAAACTCGGGATAACCTTTCTTGTAAAGCCGAAGCCCCTGAAACGATTGCAACGATATTGCCCCCTAAAGCGGCTTTCCATTTAGAAAATACCAATTTCCTTGCAATTCTTAATTGGAACATATACCACCAATCTTTTTCTTTTTCAAAATCATATTGCAAGCCTAAATTTAAAGCCCAAAAGAAAAGTTTCTTTTTTAAGCCCTTTAATCCTGTTCCTGTTAAAACAATTTTATCATAGACTTTTTCCAATAAACGGGGAACCGTAGTAAAGAAATGAGGTTTTACTTCTTGCAAATTATCACGAATGGTATCTAAACTTTCTGCATAATATATAGAAACTCCAACATACATATAAACAAAAAATACCATCCTTTCAAAAATATGATTTAAGGGTAAGAAACTTAGAGCCTTCATGGTGCTATCCACTGGAAGCAACTTTACTGAAGTTACAATATTAGACACTACATTATGATGGCTTAACATTACGCCTTTAGGGACGCCTGTTGTACCAGAGGTATAAACTATCGTGGCAATATCAGAAGGCAGAACCGCATCACGGTAAGACTTCAAAATCTCGGGGTTATCATGTTTCCCTAACTCTAAAAATTCCGAGAAGTGTTTTACTCCTTCAATTTTTTGAATAGAATAAATTTCTTGAACTAAGGGTATTTCTGAACGAATTTTTTGAATTTTGTCATAATGTTCTTTACCGTAAACAAAAACCACTTTACTTTCTGAGTGATTGATTGTGTATTGAAAATCTGAGGGAGTAGAAGTGGGGTATAAGGGTACTAATTGACAACCTAATTGTAAAGTACCAAAATCTATGAAATTCCATTCTGGACAATTCGGCGAAATTAATGCAACTTTATCATCTTTTTTTAAGCCCAATTTTAATAAGGATAAACTTACATTATCCACAATTTGCTTTACCTCTTGAGTACTGTAATTTTTCCATCGTCCATTTTCTTTTGCTGATATAGAATCAGGTTTAGGAAAATTAGCCAATTGATAATCCAGCACATCAAATAGTCTTGATATTTCCTTCATAATTAATTTTTGTAAAATTGTTCGCAATTTAAAGCATTTATAAATTTTGTCAATGATTTTTTTAAAAAATTTGAGTATATTCCTGAATTCATTAAGAAATAACTTTTTTGTATCTGAAAAAATGCTATAAAACGTTCATTAAATTCTATACATTGTTTTGCTTTTTAATTGAGTTGCCAAAGGATAGCAAGGGGCATGCCTAAAATAATCAACTATAATGAAATATGTATCTTTGAAATTTTTACCCATTCCATAAAACCATCTATAAGAAAATCATGTTTTTAGTAAATAATTTACTAAATTTGCAGGTTTGAAGATGCCAATGCAAAAAATATTTTTTCTGATTTTACTCAATTTTTGTGGTTTATTTTTACATGCAAAAAAAGAATTACAATTTTTTGTGGATTATTGCCGTTTTCAAAATATTGAAGGTAAACCCTATATAGAAATTTATGTTTCATTAGATCCTAATTCTTTGACTTTCAAAAAAAATGCTAATGGTTTTATGAATCAAACTCAAATTTTAGTTGCGATTTCCCCATCCAATGACCCTGATAAAATTATTTTAGCTGATAAATTTACCTTAACCACTGAAGTCAAAGATACAACTTTTGGAAACTCTATCATTTGGGATCAAAAAAGGTACAACCTCAATCCAAACCAATCTTACAGGGTGGAAGTTATTTTAAAAGATTTATCTCAAGATTCGGCTTCAAGTTATGGAGTAGCTAAAGAAGTTGAAATTAAAAAAGAATTATTTTCTGATGTTTTATTTCTTGAGAAAATTCAAAAATCTTCAGACCCCACTGACAAAAAATCTAGATACGGCTATCAAATTATGCCCTTAATTACCAACTCTACTTTTTTTGATTCCGATACTTTAAAATTTTGGTTAGAAGTTTATCAAAAAGATAGTTTATTTTCTCTACCTTACTATTACGAATATTACATTTTGCCAGCTAATCAAGAAGAAAAATTAAAAGAGACGGTAAAAGTAACGAAACCACAATCCGCTAAAAGCTTTGATGTTCTTACTGGTAAAATCCCTATAAAATCTTTACCTTCACAAACGTATTGGTTAGTTATTGAAATAAAAACTAACGAAGGAATTACCTTAGCAATTAAAAGACAAAAATTCTTTGTTTTTAGCAGTGAAGATTATTTGTCTAATACAGAACAAACCAATTTATACGAAGTTTTTTATGGTTATAAAGAAACTGAGCTAGATGAATTTTTAAAAACATTAGTTGTTATTGCAACACCAACAGAAGTAAGTTTTATTCAGTCTTTAAAGACCTTTGAAGAAAAGAAAAACTTTTTTGTTAATTTTTGGGCAAAAAGGGTAGAAGGTACTCAATCTCCTACAAGACCTTGGAAAGACCACCTTTCTCGTGTTCAATATGCAAATTCCAAGTTTAGTTCAAATATTCGTAAAGGTTATTTAACTGATAGAGGTAGAACTTTGTTATTGTATGGTCCTCCAAATGATATACAATCCTATACTCAAGATGGTGATAAGTACCCTTACGAAATATGGTTTTATAATAAATTAGGCAGGCAACAGGGAGTCATTTTTGTGTTTTTTGACCCTGACTTAATTTCTAATGAATATCCTTTATTGCATTCTAATAAAATCGGAGAGTTCAATAATAAAAGTTGGAGGAATGACTTGTTAAGAGGTAAAGCAGGTACTCTCGGCGCTGATGACCCAGAATTTAATAAAATTGAAAGAACAAAATTTAGAGATACCCTTCCTTTGGATATGAGGTAAAATAGTTCACAAATCTAGGATGTTGTAACAGTTTGCTCTATAATTTCTTACAGTTCATTCTTATTTTTTTACCATTTAAAGCAAAAATGTAACTTTTCAATCAATGACTACGTATATTTGCATAGTAATACAATCTACAAAATAAATAAATTTATGTTTTTACTTTTACTTACGTATATTTTAGTAGTCTTAAATTTTTACAAAATGAATAAATTTTTACTTTTACTTTACTTTTTTGCTTTTAGTTCATTACGGTTGCACGCTCAAATCAATGCTTATGCCAGAGTTGTTAGTATCAGCGGAACAACTTTGACATTGGCTAATGTAAATGAAACTTACCATACCTTTAATGTAGGGGAGAAGGCTATTATTATGCAAATGCAAGATAATGTTATTGGTACCAATACTGCAGACAATGCAAGTTTTGGAGATTTAGCGGCTATTGGCTCTGCAGGGCTGTATGAAGTAGTCACTATCACCAATAAATCTTTGCCTAATCTTGAAGTTTCCGCTTTGTCTAATACTTACAACACTTGTGCCAATTGTAGGGTTCAAATAGTGAGTTTTAGAAGATTAGGTAGTCCTAATTATACAACCACAGCTAATATTACTGCTTTGAATTGGGATGGTAATGTTGGTGGAATTATCGCTATGGAAGTGCTAGGTACTTTAACCTTAAATCATAACATTTCTGCTGATGGTGCAGGTTTTAGAGGCGGGAATCGTTCTAATAATTATTATGATGGGTCATTTGGTTGTTATGCAACTCCTTATAGAGTAAATAGCACTAACCATGCTTTCAAAGGCGAGGGGATTTATCGTAACACTTCTGCTACTTATAATAACGCAAGGGCAAAAATTATTAATGGAGGGGGAGGTGGCAACCATATTAATGCAGGTGGTGGCGGCGGCGGTAATTTTACAGCAGGGGGAATAGGGGGACCAGGTTGGAATGGAACAGCGCCAGGTTGTCCTGTTGCTACGGGAGGATACGGCTATGGAGGGATTGCCTTGAGCCCTTATATTTCTGTAAATCGTTTATTTATGGGAGGCGGTGGCGGAGGCGGCCAAATGAATAACACCGTAGGAACGAATGGAGGAAATGGAGGAGGTATTATATTCCTTAAAGCCAATATGCTGGTTACTACTGGTGCCTGTGCCTCTCGTTCTATTACCGCTAATGGATTGAACGCCGTAAATTCTGGTAATGATGGAAGTGGGGGAGCAGGAGGTAGTATCGTTTTACAAGTAGAAAATTTTTCTTTACTAGCTTCATGTCCTTTAATAGTAAGTGCTAATGGTGGGAACGGCGGAACAGTAGTTGCTAGCACACATGGTGCAGGAGGAGCAGGTGGGCAGGGTGCCATTATGGCTTCTGTAGCTTCTCAACCTACAAACTCAACATTCCAAACTTTAAACGGGAACCCCGGATGTAATAACAATTCTTCCCCTTGCAATAGTTTCGCAGGAAGTGCATCAGGTAGCAACAATCAAGGAATTTTCTTTTTAGGATACGGAACTCCTTTGCCTGTTCATTCATGGAATTTTCAAGCTGAGTATATCACAGACCTGAATAATATTATTTTATCATGGCAAAATGATGATATGAACTTTCAAGGTACTTTTCAAATTTTAAAATCTTATGATGGTTTAAGTTGGTCAGTGTTAAAGGATAACATATCCACTAATTCTCAGAATGCTATTGCTACTTATGAAAAAATAGACGACCAAGTTGCTCCTATCAATTATTATCAATTAGTATTCAAAGATTGGAATGGCAATATTACCCAATCTGAAGTAAAAATAGTGAAAATTCCTTCCCAATTAAAAATATTCCCTAATCCTTTCCAACAGGAAATCCATATAGAAGAAAATTTAGATTATAATCATATTGCTGTTTATAATGAACTAGGGCAAATGATTTACAACTGTGCCATAGAGCCATCTCATAAGATTATTACCGAAGAATGGCATTCAGGGTTTTATTGGATTAAATTGTATCATACTAACGGTAACTATATTACTTTCAAGCTCTTTAAGAATTAAAAGAAAGAAAGAAAGACTATCCATCTGAGGGTAGTCTTTTTTATAGTGTTCGTTGCTACTGGATAAAAATAAGTGAGTTAATTGTTGAACTTTATTTTTGTACTCTTCATCTTCTTGGCTGAAAAATTCTATTTGAAAATCTTCGTTTAGAATTTCATTAATTTGTGAAATTAATATTTAATAATCATCAGGTTTGCTAACTTTAATACAATAAAGAATAGTGAGATAAGTGGTAAAGAATTACACTCTAATTTCCTTTGACTACTCATATTTTGCAACAAATGCAGTGCCACTTGCTGCCCTTCGCATCTCTCACCATTCATAAGTTTTAATTCATACTATTCATTAAAAAAAAATACCGAAACAAATTTCGGTATTTTTTATTTAATGAATAGTATATTCACTCATTATTGTGCTTCAGGCATATTCGCATTACGAATACGTTCACTCATGCTTTCAATTTTTTGAATGGTTTCTTGCATAAACATAATTGCGTCCATAATATCTTTTTTATCAGAATATGGAATAATGTTATACAAATTATCTTCTACTACCTTATTGAATTCTTTTTCTTTCTTTTTATAATTAGCCATATTTTTATCATTAATGGAATGTGAAGGAATTCTTAAAGATTTTGTATCTTTAGGTTCAATCACACCAAAAGACATGTAAGGACTAATTCTAACAAGACGGTTGTATTTATTCAAATAAACTTTGGTAAGTTGAAGTTTATCCATTTTTTCTAAATCCCCTAAAACATAGGTCATGTCTGCAGTTTGGTTTTGTGCAAACATATTAGAAACTAATGCAATGAAAACAAAAATGGTTAAAAAGTATTTTTTCATATCTTAATTATTTTTTCGTTATTGTAATTGGTTTAAAAAATTGAAAATAGATAATCAACTATAAAAACCTCAACATAAGAGTTGAGGCTCTACAATCAACTAATCTAAAAACAGCTAAATGCAAATTATTCCGTAGTATTTGCACCTTTTTTATATTGATTTTTAATTTTTTCACCCATAGACTCAATTTTATCAATCATTTCTTGCATGAAGATGATTGCATCCATGATGTCTTTTTTATCAGCATAAGGAATCAGATTACTTAAAGCAGCATCTGAATCTTGATTATAAGCTTCAATAGTTTTGCTATAACTATCCATAGCTTTTTCATTAATACTTGTAGCAGGTATTCTTAATTCCGAGGGATTTTTCGGTTGTAATTCCCCAAATGGAATATAAGGTGTAATGCTAGAAAGTTTGTTTAATTTTGCAACATAAATTTTTGTTAAATCGATTTTGTCTAATACTTCTAAATCTCCTAAAACATAATTTACATTAGCAGCATTTTTCATATCTTGTGCATAAGAAGCTAGATTGAAAAATAGAAATACTAAAAGAAAAATGTACTTACTCATATTTTTTTGTTCTATTTTTTTGTTTTTAGATTTACTGCAAAAATATAGAGTTTTTCATTCAGTCATACACATTCCACAAAAAATTAATTCACATTTTATATTTTTTTGTGGAAAACGGTATATCATTTGCTATATTTGCAATCATAATCAATTTTGTATCATGAAAAATTTCGTTTCATTATTTTTTGTAATTATTTTATTTTCAAACTTTTTGAATGCTCAAAATTTAAAAGTTGAGGAAGTTGTAGAAAATATGAGCAAGGGTGCTCAAAAAGGTATGGCTATAGAAATTCCTGAAATTTCTGAAGACTTTTTATTAAAAGAATTCAAAGACTGGGTAGATAAATTTAAAGGTAAAACCAAAATGGATAAAAAAAATAGCGAAATTTTTTCTGATGATGCTTTTATTAAAGAAGTTTCTGCTAATACTTTTGACATTTATGGTAAAGTTTTCAATAAAGGAAAAAGCCAAAAGTTAGTAATGTTTATTGATTTAGGAGGTGCATTTTTGAATACTCAAATGCACGCTGATAAATATAAAATTATGGAAGGGCATTTATTAGAATTTGGTAAATCAGTGATTAAAAATGATTTAAAAAATCGTTTAGATGAAGCAGAAGATGTTCTTAAAAAATTAGAAAAAGAGAAAAAAGATTTGGAACAAGACCAATCTAAAAGTTTAAAAAATATTGAAGAAGCGAAAAATACCATCAAAAAAGAAGAAGAAAACATAGAAGCCAACAAAAAGAAACAAGCAGAAAAAGATAAACAAATTGGAGAGCAAGCTAAAGTTGTTGAAGGTTTGAAAAATGAATATCAAAAAGTAAGAAAATAAAAAAATGTAACGTATATTTGCATTTTTATAGATTTTTCATGAATTGGGAAACCATAGTGGAGTTTTTTAAAGAACTTACACACCCTCAAAGTATTATTCATTATGGCGGTTTAACCCTTTTGGTTTTAGTAGTTTTTGCAGAAACAGGTATCATGATTGGTTTTTTTTTACCTGGTGATTCTTTGTTATTTACTGCAGGCTTATTAACTGCAACAGGTATTTTAGATCATAGCATTATTACTGTTCTTTTAGCTGTATCTGCTGCAGCTATTCTTGGAGATAGTTTTGGATTTTATATTGGAAAAAAAATGGGTCAATCCCTTTTTAAAAAGAAAGAATCCTTACTATTTAAACCTGAATATGTAATTTTAACGAAACAGTTTTATGATAAACATGGGGGCAAAGCCTTAGTTTTAGGAAGATTTTTACCCATTATTAGAACTTTTGCTCCTATTTTAGCAGGTGTTGTTAATTTGGAATATAGTAAATTTATTTTCTATAATGTAACAGGCGGTGTTTTGTGGGTCTTCTCTTTAATTTTGATTGGTTATTTTTTAGGCGTTTGGATACCCGGAATAAAAGATTATTTAGAATACATCATTATTTTTATGATAATTGTAACAACGATTCCTGTTGTTAGAACTTTTCTGAAAGAACGTGAAGAAGCCAAAAAAAGAAAAGCTATTCAAGACGATGAAATGTAGAATATTTAAACTCTTTTTGCTTACTTTTATACTTTCTTCTTCATTTCACCAGCCTTATGTAGTTTCAACTGTTAGTGAATATAAAAAATTAATTCAAAAAGACCCTTCAAAATCTTTAATTGATTTAAAAAAGGTTTGTCCTTCTATTATTTTGGATATACGTTATGCAAGTTCTAATAATTTTTTAGGATTTCCAGTTTATAAATTAGCAAAAGCATACGCAAGATTTCCTATTGCTTTAGCTATAATTGATATACAAAAAGAACTAGAACCTCTTGGTCTTTCTTTAAAAATATTTGATGCCTACAGACCCTATTCTGTAACTAAAAAAATGTGGGAATTAACGAATGGTTCACCTTTTGTTGCGAATCCTGCTTATGGTTCAATTCACAATAGAGGTACTGCTTTAGACTTAACTTTAGTGAATTTAGAAGATTCTACGGAAGTGCCAATGCCTTCACAGTATGATGAATTTAATGTAAAAGCTTCCCATCAATACTATAACATCAATCGTTCTTATATCAATAACAGAAATTTATTGAAAAGAATCATGGAAAAACATGGTTTTAAAGCTAATGAACATGAATGGTGGCATTACGATTTAAAAAACTATAAACAATATGAACTTTTGGATATTTCCTTTGAAGACCTAGAAAAACTGGAATAAATAAAATTTTATCCTATTTTCCAAAATGAACCTTTATAACAAAATACTTGTAAACAAATAAATAAAATTGTATTTTTGCGTTTTGAAAAAAATGAGTGTATCATTAGAGGATAACAAACAAAAATTTATTGAAGCTTGGGCGGATATGGCTACTCATTGGGGAATATCAAAAACTATGGCTCAAGTACATGCTTTACTTTATTCCTCCGATGTTCCTTTAGATACTGATACTATCATGGAAAAATTGGATATCAGTAGAGGAAATGCGAATATGACTCTCCGTAATTTACTTTCTTGGGGGTTAATTAAAAAAGTTGATAAACCAGATTCTAGAAAAGATTTATTTGAAGCTGAAAAAGATGTTTGGAAAATTACAGCCAGCATAATTTTTGAAAGAAGCCAAAGAGAAATTAAGCCTATTCGTGAATCTATCGTAGAAATTTTAAGCAATATGGGGCGCCCTGAAACTTTCTCAGAAGAAGAAATGAAATTCTACGAAAATATTAACAAACTCATTGAATTTTTAAATCTAGTAAACGATTTTTCTAGTAAAATATTACCTTTGCTCCATAAAAAGAACTTTGATAAAATTGATGCGTTTATTAAGTTGTTAAAGTAAAAATTCTATGAACCATAATGCACTTTATGAAAAAACCATTTCCTATTTAAAAGACCTTCATGCTCGCGAAAGCATGCGTTTGGGTTGGTATCGTCAATGGCAAAATCATGATAAAATCAAACAACTACGTGAAAGAAAATCTATACATACAGCTTTCTTGCATGATTTATTAAGAAAAAGGGGCTTAAAACCCGCTTGGTATTCTAGATGGTTTTACTTCATAGGACATGCTTTTGGTTTTTTTACAGCCTTATTACCCAATTCTTTAGCTTCCAAAATTGAAAATACTTTAGAAACTTGGATTTTAATTCGTTATGAAAAATATTTAGAACAACTAAAATTAGACCATAGCCTTCGTTCTATGATTGAAGCTATTCAATTAAAAAAACTCAATCACAATGAGCCTGCAATTGATGTTTTACAACTTCTTGAAATTTGCATTTCCAATGAAGAAAATTTATTAAAATCTTAAATGAACTTCAGTTTAGTGATTGATACTTCTACGTCAATTTGTGCAGTTGCGTTGTATCAAAATGAAATCTTATTATCAACGATTGCTTTGCATCAACCGAATTCACATTCTGAAAAAGCCGCTTTTTTAATTGATGAATTACTAAAAATTACTAAAATACCTATTCAAGCATTAACCCATTTGGCTATAGCCAAAGGGCCAGGTTCTTATACTGGTTTAAGAATTGGTTTCTCCCTAATTAAAAGTATAAGCTATGGGTTAAATTTACCCGTTATTGGATATTCTTCGTTACTGGGTCAATCTGCCGCTTTTTTTTCTTTAGCTCAACAACTCCAAAAACCCATAATTTCTTGTTTAGATGCTGGAAGAAACGAAGTTTATACTTCTATTTATCATTATGATCTTCATTTACTTCATGATTTAGGTCCAACACTCTTACCTCATGATGAATTAGAAAAGTTTTTGAATCATAATCAAGTGATTATCGTTGGGAATGGTGCATTAAAAATTAAAAATTATCATTCTAGTTCAACCAATAATGCGATTTTTATTTCTCATATAGAAAATCCGACAGTAGGTCTTGGAAATTATTTACAAACACAAATTCATCAAAATAATTATGAAAATTTGATTACTTTTGAACCAGATTATCTAAAACCTGTAAATATTACTCAAAGCAAAGAGCCAAAAGTATGAAAATAGAGACCGCAAAATTTATATCTTCCAAAGTTCATTTAAAGGACTTGCCCAATACAAATTTGCCAGAATTTGCGTTTATTGGTCGTTCTAATGTTGGAAAGTCCTCCTTAATCAACTATCTTACTAATCAAGCTAAGTTAGCTAAGACTTCATCAACTCCAGGAAAAACCCAAACTATTAATCATTATTTAATCAATCAGAATTTTTATTTTGTGGATTTGCCAGGCTATGGTTATGCTGAAGTTCCTTTATCCATAAAAAAACAATTTGAAAAAATGATTCAAGATTATTTACAGAAAAGGGATACTTTAGCTTGTTTATTTGTTTTAATTGATGTTCGCCATGATCCATTAAAAGTAGATTTAGAGTTTATTCAATGGGTAGGGGAAAATCAAATTCCTTTTTGTTTAATTTTTACCAAATGTGATAAACTTTCACAAAGCCAGTTAGATACTAAAATTCAAAATTATAAAAATAAGTTATTGGAGAGTTGGGAGGAATTGCCTCCTTATTTCTTAACATCTGCGGATAAAAAAATGGGTGCTAATGAACTTTTGGCGTTTATGGATAAAGTAATTAAGGAAATTTTATAATTTAACTATTCAGAATTTACAAAGGCTTTTCATAAAGAAATAAATACTTTTTTATTTTTTTATCCAAACGCTACTAGGTATAGCTTCTTCTTTCCAATTAGGAAAACCTATAAATGTTTCATAAAAACCGTCTTGAACTTCTTCAGGAATAAAAACCAACTCTGTAATGGTTTTATCTAAAAAAGCGGAATTTTCTAAAGAATAATTTTTTAATTTCTGATTCCAAAAAATATGGTGATTACTCAAATAGCCTTCATCAAAAGCTTTATCCAAAGAGGGAATATCTACAATTAAATGTTTAAATCCTAAGTCTGTAATTAAGGCAATAGCATCATTGGAAAAAAAAGGAGCAGGGTTTAAGTTATAATCATTCTTTTTTTTTTATCAAATCATTGGGTTTAGTTCTAATAATTAACCCTTCAACTTTTGAGTTCTCAGTTTGGTCAGAATAAAGACTTAAAGCCTCTTCAATATCTTTTTTTATCAAAAGTTTGTCACCTTTTTCTAGTCTTGGCAGGTAATTTTCATTAACCCCAAAATCATCATTATTTTCAAGAGTATGAAAAGGAATAGTAATCAAAAGAGAGAAGAAAACAGGATTTACCAGAATATCTGGAAGAAAAATTTTATCATTAACTATGTGTCCAATACATTCAGTATGTGTACCGTTACAATGAGGAGTGATATGGAGCGTTTGGAAGTTACAAGAACCGCCGAGTTCTGTACTTCCAACCCATTCTCCTGACCTGTAAGGTTTTGAACTTGCCGTAGGCACATCATACATTCTTATTTGTTTCTCTGGGTTTTGTAAATCCAAATCTAAACTTATATTGATAAACATATATATATATTGCAAATCTAATAACTTTTACATAACTTTTTGTACTTAAAAATACGTATTTTGTATATATTTTTTTAAAAACGCAACTTTTAATGGATTTCATTCGTTAAATTTGTAGTGTTTTTCATGGTTTAGTTTAGGTTAAATGCCTCTCATTTTGTACTTTTGTGCGAATGGGAGGTTTTTTATGCTGAGGTTAATAATTATTTATTTATTTTTATTTCAAATCGCTTTTTGTCAAAATTTTCAATGGGAAAATTATGTTCCTACTGATACGAGATTTTATCCTGTTGCAAGATTGAAAATTGTTATTCATGTTTTACAAAAGAGTGATGGAACTAATAATTTTCAAAATAATGAAGAACATAAAGAAGCAATTTTAAAGATAGTTTTTCATGCTCATAGTCTTTTTGCAAACTTAAAACCCTTAAAAATTGGAAAAACAAATTATATTTCTGATTCAAGAATACGTTTAGATTTTGATAAAGAGGAAATTTATTTTCATCAAAATGACCGTTATAATGATTTAAGTTGTATAGGGAAACAGGGAACTTGTGGAATGTTGATGCAAGAAATCTATAGAGAATTAGTTACTAAAAATTCCCAACAAAACCCTAATGCTTTACATGTTTTTTTCGGTGAGGAAGAGGAAGGCAAAGGCGAGGCTTGTGGCATAGGTTGTAAAAGATGGTGTTACATTGCAGGTGCCTATAAACAGTATGTAAAAGCAAAAAATTTTTGGGATAGCGGAGCTTTGTTGGCTCATGAAATTGGACACAATTTGGGTTTGTATCATACTGTTTTTAAGAAAAGACCTTCTAATGATTATTGTGATGATACTCCTACTTGGCCTGAAAATCCTGATTGTTGGAATGGAGACTCTTGCTCTAATAATATGATGGATTATAATGCGAATAAAGATGGGCTTTCGCCTTGCCAATTAGGTAGAATTCATTTTTATATTTCTTCTAAAGGTCATGGTGATATTAAAGAAGCTATTTTAAAAGATTGGTGTATTTTCAATTCAGACTCTACTGTAATTCTTCAAAATTTTGAAAAAATTACATTAAATGGAGAATATCGTTTACAAGGGAATCTGGTTTTGTATCCCAATTCAGAACTTACTATAAATGGAACTTTGCATTTGCCTCAAAATGCTTCAATTTATCTATATCCAAAATCTAAAATTATTATCAATGGAAGCATTACTAATTTTTGTGGTGATCAATGGCAAGGTATTTTTCCTTTGAAAAAGAAGAAACAAAAATTGGAAGAACAAGTGATTCTTAAAGGTAAATTAGAGAATTGTTTACAGAAATGGTAATGCAGTTTATTTGCATAGTTTAGCGTGAGGGATGCGAAGGGCACGAAGTGGCACTGCCTTTTAACGCTTTTGAAAAAAGTGGAAAAAGGATTGCCGAAGCGAACAGCGAAGCCCGTAGCAAGCCCGACCCGAATGCGAAGCATGAGGGACACGCCCCAATAATTATTTTCTAATTTCCCATTTACTCTCTCAATAGCGTTTAATAAAATAAAAATTCTTTATTTTTGCAGGTTAATATGGATTTGCTTTTAAGAAACGTCAAAATATTTCAGCCAAATTCTGAATTTCATTTACAAACAAAAGATATTTTTATTGAAAAAGGGACTATTCAAGCTATAGAAAACCCTATTAAATCTGAAAATAACGAGGAAACTTTTTTAAGTTTGGGATGGATTGATACGCATTTACCATTAACAATACCAGGAGACGAAAGACGGGAAACTTTTGAATCCCTATCATTGGCAGCTAAAGCTGGTGGATTTACCGATATAATTTGTTTACCAACCGCTCTATCCTCCATTGATACTCCCGAATCCTTGATTTCCTTAAAAGCATTAACCAAAAATTTGCCTGTAAAATTTCATTTTGTAGCTGCAGCTACCCAACATTTGAATGGAAAAGATTTAACAGAAATGGGTTTATTGGTTCAAGCGGGTGCTATTGCTTTTTCTAATGGTAATTCTCCTATTACAGATTCCAATTTACTTATTCGAATTCTTCAATACCTCCAACAATTTGATTTGCCATTTATAATTAATCCACACTTGCCTTTTTTTAATGATGGTCAAGTTAATGATTCTGGGATTGCATTGCAATTAGGTTTTAAGGGTATTCCTAAAATTTCTGAAACCCTTACCATTGTTCAAACGTTGGAAATTTTGAAATTTATTCCGGCAAAAATACATTTTTCACCGGTTACTACTCAAGAAGGCTGGGAGCTAATTTTACATGCTCAAAAAAATGGGTTTCATGTAACTGCTGATATAGCAAGTAATTACTTTTTTTTCAATGAATCTGCTTGTTTGAATTATAATGTTTTAGGGAAAGTTTTTCCTCCCTACAGAAATTCTCAAAACCAAAATCAAATTTTAAATTATATTCCTAATTTACAAGGTTTAGCTTCTTTACATTATCCTGTAATTTCCGAAGATAAAAACTTAGAATTTGGGTTATCAGAGCCCGGAATTATTAACTTACAAACTTCTGTGCCGGCATTTTCTCAATTTACATCTTTAGAAACCTTAATTTTAACCCTAACTCAAAAGCCTAGTTATTTATTTTCACAGGTAAAAAATGAAATAAAAATAGGAAACCGTGCATGCTTTACTTTATTCAAAAAAGAAAATTGGCAATTTAAAAAAGAAAATAATTTGAGTTTGTCCAATAATTCTCCTTACTTTGAGCAAATTTTTGATTTAAAAGTTATTGATACCATCGTATGAACGAAAATTTATTAGAACTCATAAAATATACTATACCAGCTTTAGCGGCAATTGGTGCAACTTATCTTATTCATTATTTACAAAATGAAAAATTAGATAAAGAAACTTCCAATAAAATGAAGTTAAATCTTCAAGATAAAGTGCTACCATTACGTTTGCAGGCTTATGAACGTTCTATTCTTTTTTTAGAGCGTATTCAACCTTATTCTATTTTTCCAAGGCTCAATCCTCATAACAGAACTTTAGCTAATTTCCATGAATTAATGATTAAAGAAATCAATGAAGAATTTGAGTACAATGTTGTTCAACAGCTTTATGTTTCCCCAATTGCTTGGAAAATGCTTGTGAATACCAAAAATACTTACATTAAATTGATTGATGATTTGGCTGCAAAATATACTCCACAAGAACCCGCACTAGAATTAGCAAATGCCATTTTATTAGCTATGAAAGAAGAAGAGACTGCTCCTCCTTTTAAATCTACTATTGAATTTTTCAAAAAAGAATTGACAACCCTGTTTTTTTAGAACTTATTTTCTTGTAATTTTGTAATGGCTTTCAAATGACTTTGAATCATTATGAATATTTATACAGAATTAACACCCAATCCTAGTAGTATTAAGTTTATTACAGAAGATTATCAACAATCTTTTCCGACTTATGATTTTCCTAATGCAGAAATTGCTGAAAAATCGGAATTAGCTAAAAATTTATTTTCTTTAAATTATGTTACTGGAGTAATGTTTTCTCGCGACAACTTTAAAAGAAATTTTGTTACTGTTTCCAAAACTGATGATGTAAAATGGGAAAATATTATACCAGAAATAAAAAAAATAATCCATGAATTTTTAGAAACAGCAAAGCCATTAATTGAGGGTTATGAAGAAACTCAACAAACTTATGGAGATGATGTAATTGATAGAATTAAATCGTTGATTGATAACGAAATACGTCCAGCTGTTGCAATGGATGGAGGTGATATCACCTTTGAAAGTTTTGAAGAAGGTGTTGTTAAGTTACATTTAAAAGGCTCTTGTTCGGGTTGTCCCTCTTCATTAATCACTTTGAAACAAGGTATCCAAGCTTTGCTAACCAGAATGGTTCCCGAAGTAAAGTCTGTGGAAGCTTTGTAAAATAATCAAATAGTTGTACTAAATTTTTTTTATAACTTTTTGATTATGATACTTAATCTGTAATAAAAGTTTAGGCTACTTAATGAAAAAGTAGCCTAATTAATGTTTTTTGTATAACTTTTTTTTTTACAAGAAATTTTTGTAATTATTATGATTTTGTTGTGAATTGGTTAGTAGTTTATTGAATTTTTTTTTAGCTTTGTGGAAAATATTCATATATGAAAAAAAAATATTTTTTTATTTCAATTCTTTTATGTTTATCCATGAATATAAATGCACAACAGCTTTATTTTCAAGGGTTTGAGCCTGGGAATAATTGGGGAATACTTCAAGGAAATGCACAGATAAGTAACGATAATGGAGCTTCATATTTTCCTGCAAATCAAACGATTCTTTCGGATAGTAATTTTTGGAAAGTAAATAATTCTACTGATACTTTAATCTTGGAATCAAAAAGTGTAGTTGGGCAAAATAATATTAAAGTAATAGTAAGAATTGCTTCTATAAGTGTTACTTCTGCGAATGGATCTGAAAATACTGATTCTGTACAAGTTTTTGCTATTATTAATGGAGTTACGCCAAATCAAGCTGATGCTACTATCGTAGGAGCAACTAATTCTAGATGGGGTTATAATGCAACATTAGTAGGTACAACCAATGCAGGCACACCCGCAACATTTGTTTCTCCACAAGGAGGAACTAGTACCAACAATTATGCAACCATTGAAATCTTAATTCCAAACGGAACTTCTACCGTTGGATTGATGGTAAGAGCAAAAAATAATTCCGCCAATGAGATATGGGCAATTGATGATATTGCTTTAGTTACTTGCCCCTCTGTATCGATCAATGGTCCCAGCACTGGTTGCCTTGGAGATACCTTAACATTTGTTTCTACGGAAGCAGGTAATTGGTCTGTAACCAATACCAATGCTTATACTGTATCCAATCCCAGTAATACAACTTCAATTCAAATTGTACTTGCAAATGGAAGTTCCACAGGAGTTACTCAATCGGTCAATGGATGTTCTTTTACCCAAAATATTACTATTTTTTCAAAACCTACACCTCCATTTATAGGACCTGTAAATCAAATTTGTCAAGGAAATACAGCTACTTTAACTGCCAATAGTGCTAATAATACTATTCATTGGTACAGCAGCCCAACGGGAAATTCTATTGGAACAGGGAATACATTTATTACTCCACCGATAACACAATCAGGAACCGTAACTTACTACGCAGCTGCTCAAAATATTAATGGTTGTTTTTCATCAAAAGTTCCAGTGAATATAACTGTTAATGCAGCTCCTACTAACTTCTCAATCAGTGGTGGAACAGTTTGTTCACAAGATGATGCGATTATATCTTTATCGGGTTCAGAGATTGATATTGAATATGAACTTTATCTAAATGATTCTGCAACGGGTCAGAGTTATTTAGGCAATGGTTCATCTTTAGATTTTATTATTACAAACCCAGTTCAAGGGTCTTTGGTTTCTATTAAAGCGTTCAACCCAAACACAGGATGTTTTGTATTTTCTGATACATTAGTATTAAATTTAGTCAATTCCCCCAACAATTTTTATACGTTTAATATTGATACCATAAGTATTTGTCAAGGTGGTTCTGCCAATTTTTCTTTATCGGGTTCACAAATTGGGGTTGAATATAGTGTGTTAGTTTCAGGAAATTTTTCAGGTATATCTCAAATGGGTACTGGTCAAATATTAAATTTTACACTTTCTGACCTCAATGATAATGATATAATTCAAATTTTTGCAATAGATACATTAACAGGTTGTTTTTCAGATTTATTAGACGAAATAGTTGTTGAGGTAAACCCTATTCCTGAGGTAGTTATTTCTGAAAATTCAGGAATTTTTACCTCCGATAGTACAACAGGTACTTTTGTTTGGTATTATAACGGAAATATAATTCCAGGACAAAACCAAAGTACTTTAAATATTTCCCAAGCGGGTACAGGTACGGGTGATTATTTCTTAATTTACACCAATAGCTTTGGCTGTTCAGATACCTCTAATACCATTAATTTAATTGTTAGTGATTTAAACAAAGAATGGAAAAATTGGGTACAAGTTTATCCTAATCCTTTCCAAAATCAGTTTACAATTGATGTTCCTCAAATCATGAACTTAAATATTAACAATGTAATGGGTCAATGTATTTATAAGCAAACTTTATCCCATGGTAAAAATAGAATTCAGTTTGATGAGTTTCCATCGGGACTTTATTTTATAGAAATCCAATGGAACGAAGAAAAATGGGTTACTAAAATTGTAAAGAATTAAAAGTGAAGGTGGTTTTTTTACCACCTTTTTTATTGAAAGCAATGAGAAATATATTACGTTTTAAAAGAATAGCAGTAAGAGGCAACTGTCTTAGGTTGTTTTGTAAAAGTAGCCGAAAGGGTTGGCAAAGCCTTATCAAGTGAGTATCTCACAAATAAACTAAAATAAACAGAAAAATTATTCTGAAGGAAATTCACCTTCCCATTTAGCAATGACAACACTTGCTAAGCAGTTCCCAATTAAGTTCACGGAAGTTCTTGCCATATCCATGAGGGCATCAATACCCAAAATTACAGCAATAGGCCATTCAGGTAAATCATACATAGTAGCAGCGCCTGATAAAATCACTAAAGAAGCTCTTGGAACACCTGCTACACCTTTACTCATAAGTAATAAAGTTGCCATTATACCTAACTGTTGGCTCCAAGTAAAATCAATTCCAGCTGCTTGAGCAACAAATAGGGTTGCTAAACTTAAATACAAGGTAGTTCCATCTAAATTAAAACTATAACCCGTTGGAATCACAAAAGAAACCACTTTTCTAGGAACACCAAAGGCTTCCATGGCAGTCATTGCTTTGGGTAATGCGGCTTCAGAACTTGCTGTAGCAAAGGCTAATGAGGCAGGGTCAATAACGGCTTTCCAAAATTTAAGAACGGGGATTTTTAATATTAGCATTATTGGTATCAAGACCAAAAGAATAAAAGCAATTAGGGCAACATATAATGTGGCTAATAAAATACCTAAGTTTACTAAGATTCCAAATCCCATTTTTCCTATGGTATAAGCAATTGCAGCAGCAACCGCAAAGGGTGCCAAATACATAATTAAATGAGTAAACTTAAACATTACTTCCGATAAATCTTCAGCAAAATGAAGCATTCGTGTTTTATGAGGTTCACTCACCATCATTAAACCCATTGCAAATAAAATACTAAATACCACAATTTGAAGTACTTGCCCTTCATAAATCATTTTTGCTATGTTTTCTGGAAAAATATGAAGTATTACTTCTTCAGTAGTTTGTTTGGGTTTGGGTTTGGCTTCTTTTAAAGCTTTTTGGTCATAGAGTAAGGTATATTCTTTGGAGAGCGTATCTATTTTAAAACTCAGGAGGTTAGGGTCAAATTGAAGGTTTTCTTTTTTCTCTTGTTTATGAATACCAACACCTGCTTTAGAAAAATTAATTGCAATCAATCCTATAAATAAGGCTAAAGTAGTAGCAGTAGTAAAATATAACAAGGATTTCCAACCCATTCTTCCTACTTGTCCAATATCAGAATGACCAGCAATTCCTACTACCAAAGTACCAAAAAGTAAAGGAGCAATTATAGTTTTAATAAGTTTTAAAAATACTTTTGAAATCACATTGAGTTCAATAGAAAATTCTGGAAAATCAGTTCCTAATGCAAGCCCAACAATCATGCTAATAAAAACCCAAACCGTTAAGGAAGATTTTACAAAACCGTAGTATAAAAATGCAGATACTCCCACCCAGCGAATAAAAATTTCAGCAACTTTAGGTATTTGAATATCAAATCCATAAATTAAAACAATTAGAATGGCATTGATGAGAGAACCAAGAATAATGGCTAAATTAGCAATTTTAAGATTTTTCATTTTTTTCTGTTGTGAGATTAATTTTTTCGTAAGCGTTTATGATTTTTGTAACTAAAGGATGACGAACAACATCTTGAGTGTTAAATAATACAAAACCTATTCCCTCTACATTTTTTAAGAGCTTAACGGCTTGAATAAGCCCTGATTTTTGAGATTTGGGCAAGTCAATTTGGGATTGATCACCAGTAACAATAATTTTTGATTCTTGACCTAAACGGGTTAAAAACATTTTCATTTGTGTTTCGGTAGCATTTTGAGCTTCATCCATAATAATAATAGATTGATTTAAAGTTCTACCACGCATATAAGCCAAAGGCACAATTTCAATAATATTTTTTTCTAAATAACCATTAAGTTTTTCGGGTCCAATCATATCTTCCAAAGAATCATAGAGAGGACGTAAATAAGGGTCAATTTTTTCTTTTAAATCACCGGGCAAGAAACCGAGGCTTTCTCCAGCCTCAACAGCAGGTCTAACTAAAACAATTTTTTTATATTTTTTTTCTTTTAAACCTTTTACAGCTAAAGCAACGGCTATATAGGTTTTTCCAGTACCAGCTGGCCCTACTGCAAAGATAATATCATTATTTTCAACAGTTTCTATTAATTTTTTTTGACCCGGAGTTTTAGGTTTTATCCATTTATCGTTAAATCCTTTTATAATAGAATCTTTATCTACATCAGACCATTCTTTTTTTCCAGAAATAATTTGTTTGACTTTAATAAACTCTGGTTGCCCATATTTTTTTACTTCTTGATATAAACTTTCAATGATTTCTAAAATTTTTTGAATTTTTTCAGGCTCGCCTAAAACTTTAATTTCTGTACCTCTTGCAATGATTTTGGTATCAGGGTAAGTTTGTCTTAAAAAATCTAAGTAGCTATCATTGGGTCCAAAAAAGTGTAAAGGATTAATTTCTTCTAATTGATAGCTCAGTTC
>CAZBPK010000147.1:0-55035 GCA_964493765.1 uncultured Bacteroidia bacterium
AATTCATATTCCGCTAATTTTAAAGCAATAATAAAAGTTTTTTGTTGACCTTGAGAACCATAAGATTTTAGGTTTTGATCATTAATTTGAAAAATAACATCATCTTTATGGGCACCAATTGTCGTAAATCCATAAATATAATCGTTTCTTAAATGATTTTCATAATATTGTAAATCAGATTTTTGGTCTTGATATTCATAATTAGGTTGATAAAAAAAGTTACTCACTTCCCAATTTCCTAAATCATTATGAATCTGTGAATAAATTTTTAATAATTCATTGAAGTATTTTTTTCTTTTATCCACTAATGCTTTACCATGAATACAAAGTTGATATGTCCATGGTTCTAATTCTTTAAAAGGTTTTTCAGATTTAAGAAGTATATTTCTTTGTTGTAAAGCATTTTCATATTTTTGTAGAGCATGTAAATATTCATAATCCCATTGAGAAAAAAGTAAGTTAAACCATTTTTTTCTTTTAGTAGAGTCTTTGATGATTTCACTGTCTTCTGGAACTAAGGAAACACAAGGTAAAAGACCTATATGTTCTGAAAATTTATCTATAGGTTGATTTTCATGAAGAATTTTTTTGCCTTTATTCTTTAAGTAATTACAACTAACTTGATGAATTGAAGAATGATTTTGAACTTCAGCATTTAAAAAGTAAAAATCTTGGTTCCACTGAGTAAGTTCTTTATCATTAACAGGTTTAAAGCTTTTGGTCAAACATAAAATATTAATAGCTTCTAAAAAATTTGTTTTTCCAGAACCATTATCACCGTAAAGTAAAATAAAATCATTAGGTAAAAGAATGTTCAAAGAACGAAACCCTCTAAAAAAGTTAATTTCAATTTTAGAAAAATAAAACATTAAGAATTATTTTTTAAAATCTGAATCGTATTGAAGGCATTGAAGAATACGTTCATAGGTATTATGTTCACCATCAATAATATAATGAGCTTGTTTATAATAGGGTTCACGTAATTCTAAAAGCTCATAAATCTTGTCTAACCATTGTTCTTTGGGTAAATTTTTAAATAAAGGTCTTTGGTTATGAGTTTTTGATAATCTTTGAAGCAAAGTATTAGGCTGTGTTTTAATATAAAATGATTTCCCTGTATTTTTAATCGTTTCCATATTATTATGAAAACAAGGAGTGCCACCACCGCAAGCTATGATGGCATTTTCATAGGTTTCAATGGTTTTTAACAAAGCCTCATTTTCACATTCTCTAAAATAATCTTCACCTTTTGAAAAAAGTTCTTGTATTGATTGATTATAAATTAATTCTATTTGATGGTCAATATCTACGTATGGTAAATTCAAGCTTTTTGATAAAATTTTACCAATAGTTGATTTTCCACAAGACATGAAACCAATCAAATAAATTCTCATAAAAAAATTCATGCAAAATTAAGGAATTTAAACCATAATTTTGCATGAAAATAAATAAGTAGTAAAATTTTAATTTTGTGGGGTTTCTGTATTTTGTTGTTGCTGAGAACTGTCTGGTTCCGTTGGCTGTTCTTGAACTTGCTGTTGCTGAACATTAATTTGGGGAGTATTATCCTTTGGAGTTTCTTCTACTTGAACACTTTCAATATAATCTTTCAATTTGTAAAGGCTTTTTTCCATTTCTTTATAAACTTTGTATTTAACTGCAGCGTTAACTACTTTTCCAATGGGATAATCTAATGGACCTCCGCTGATTGTCCAAGTCACTGTAGTTCTTTGTTGAGCTTCTACTAAATCAAAGGTTTCTTTACCTGTTGAATTTAAAGAATATTTAGTAAATCCTGCATTAATAGGATAATTTATAAACTTTATATTGTTTTCCATTTTTTTAATATCTGCTAAGACCACTTCAACTTCTCCATAACTCCAAGAAAATTTAGAGCCATTGTCTCCTTCACCTGTTATTTTAATTGAAGATACAATATTTGAATCTACTAAGGAATACCATACTTTTCTATCTTCAAGATTTTTCAGTGTTTTAAAAACTACTTCTTTGGGCCTTTCAATTTCAATAAATTGAGAAACGCTATAAGTTGAAGGTAAAACCAAAGCAAAAATCATAAATGATGCTAAAAATGATACTATAAAAAGTCCAGCTAATTTCAGAATTTGCATTTTAATAATCTTTTTCAAACGGCAAATTTAAGAGATGTTTTGATACGAAATTTGATTATTTCATAATTTTATCAACAAATTATTCAATTTCAATTTGCATAACTTATTTCTTTGAAAATACATAGTTTATAATTTATTGGTTTTGAAGCATTTTTTTTTAATTTATTTTTGTAATGAATTTATAGAGAAATTGTAATGGCAAAAGTTGAAACAAAATCCTCCAAAAAAACTATACCCCTCAATTTAATGCCGGGTAAAGTTCCGCCTCAAGCTATTGATTTTGAAATGGCTGTTTTAGGTGCCTTACTTCTTGAAAAAGATGCTTTACCAAAGATTATTGATATTCTTAAACCAGAACTCTTTTATAAAGATTCTCACTCCATTATATATGATGCTATTCTCTCATTGTTTAGAGATTCTCAACCCGTTGATTTATTAACTGTAAGCCAATTTATTAAACAACAAGGAAAACTTGATATTATTGGTGGTAATGCTTATTTAGCGGAACTTACCTCAAGGGTTTCTTCAGCCGCAAATATTGAATATCATGCTCGTATTATTGCACAAAAATATATTTTACGTGAATTAATTAGAATCAGTGGTGAGATTTTAACCGATGCTTACGATGACACAACTGATGTTTTTCAATTATTAGATAAAGCTGAACAATCTTTATTTGGTTTATCAGAAACCAACCTAAGAAGAAATTATGAAACCATGCCCAGTTTAACTCATAAAATGATACAACGTTTAGAAGAGTTGAAAGCCAAAGGAAATGCAATTACGGGTATTTCCTCAGGTTATCAAGCACTTGATAATATGACTGCTGGTTGGCAAAAATCTGATTTTGTGATTATTGCCGCTAGGCCAGCAATGGGTAAAACAGCCTTTACATTAAATATTGCAAGAAATGCAGCTTTGTTGAATAATTCACCAGTAGTCATTTTTACTTTAGAAATGGCTGCTATTCAGTTAGCGCAAAGGTTAATTTTTGCAGAAGCAGAAATAGACCTTTCTAAAGCCAGAACTGGTAATTTATCAGCTCATGAATGGAATCAGCTCAATGCTCGTATTGGTGAAATTTCTAAAGCTCCTATCTATATTGATGATACTCCTGCTCTCTCTATTATGGATTGCAGAGCTAAATGTAGAAGATTAAAAGCAGAAAAAGGCATTCAATTAGTGATTATTGATTATTTACAATTAATGAGAGGAGACAATAGAACCGGAAACCGTGAACAAGAAATTGCTATGATTTCTCGCTCCTTAAAAGAATTAGCTAAAGAATTAGATGTACCTGTTATTGCTTTATCTCAGTTAAGTCGTGCTGTTGAAACTCGTGGTAGTGATAAAAAACCTATGCTTTCGGATTTGAGAGAATCAGGTTCTATTGAGCAAGATGCGGATATGGTTATGTTTTTATATCGTCCTGAATATTATGGTTTTCAAACTCTTGAAGACGGTACTCCAACAGAAGGTATCTGCCAAGTGATTATTGGTAAACAAAGACATGGTCCTGTGGGTGAGGTTTCTTTATTTTTTGATAAAAATTATGGTAAGTTCAGAGACTTGAATCCCAATTTTACTCCCTCATTTCCAAGTAGCAATATACCCGATTTTGACCCCTCCCAATCTGCTCCTTTTAATCCTTTAGGTCCTATTAATTTACCTTCCAAAATGAATTCCTTGAATTTAGAAGATTTAGATGAATTTGGCGATACTCCATTTTAATTTTTTGTATTGAATTGCTTCAAATTAGCAGTAGGAATTTAAGGGTAGGTCAAATGATGAATTCTTCTATAAATAACATTCCATTCTTTTTGAATGATTAAAAATTTATATAAATATATTCGCAATAAGATATTTCGGGCAACTGCATTGAAAATAAAGACATGCCATTAATTCAGAAGTTATTTGAGAAGGTTATTATTCGGCAATTTTTATTTCAGAGCGTTCAGAAAACTTAGAGGGTTATGCAGAAATGGGACAAAAAGACCCTAAAACTTGCTAGCAAAGTCTAATAAAAGAATGATGTAAAATTCATAGTCTTGAGTTTCAAATAATTTTTTATTTTCGTAAAAATTTTTTACAATGAAATTGTATTTGTCATTCATTCTCTTTTTTTATTTAGGATTTAGACTACTTGGGCAGTCTTTACCTGCAAATATGTATCCTGATAATCAGTTTCCATTTATTCATGGGGTTGCATCAGGAGATCCAACTTTTTCCTCTGTTGTCATTTGGACAAGAATTGAACCAGAATCTTTAAGTCATACTCCTACTGTATTTTTTGAAGTTTCTAAAGATGAAGCATTTCAAAATATCGTAAAACAAGGTTCTTTTCAAACCAATAGTTCCAAAGATTGGACTGTCAAGATAGATGTTCAAAATTTGGAAACTTATAAACAATATTTTTACCGCTTTAAAGATGAACAAAATCGTTATTCTTCTATAGGTAGAACAAGAACTACGCCTAAAGACACTTGCTCTCATTTGAGAATTGCTATTATGTCTTGTAGTAGTGTTTTTTCAGGTTTTTTTAATGCTTATAAAAGAATTGCAGAAAGTCCTGATTTAGATTTAGTTTTACATGTAGGGGATTATATTTATGATTTTGTTGATCCTGATGAAAAAATTCGTATTCCAACGCCTTTTCCTGTAGATCCCAAAACTTTAGAAGAGTGGAGAGATAGACATAAATTTTATTTGTTAGACCCCGATTTAAGGGAAGCTAGAAGAGTACACCCTTGGGTTGCATTTTGGGATAATCATGATGTTGATTTTGATGATTCGGATACATTGGCTCCATATCAAGCATTTTGGGAATATTTACCTATCCGAATGCCAGACCCTAATAATTCGCAAAAAATTTATAGAAAAATTTCTTTTGGAAATTTAATGGAAATGTTTGTTACCGATGTATTGACCTACAGAGGACAAGACACTATTTCAGGTTCTCAAACCAGTTTAATAGGAAATTCTCAATATCAATGGTTAACTCAAGAACTATCTAATTCCCAAGCAGTATGGAAACTTTTGCCTATGCAAAAATTGATGTGTGGTTGGAGTATAAAAGGGGTTCCTTCTTCTATTGGCATTGGAAGTGGTGATGTTCTGGATAATAAAAATTGGGATGGATATGATGCGGATAGAGACCGTCTTTTAAATTATATTGCACAAAATTCTATTCAAAATATTATTGCTTTATCGGGTGATAGCCATGTAACCATTTTTGGTGATTTATCCATTGACCCATATTCCAGTTCTGTCTATAACCCAACAACTGGAGCGGGTTCTTTAGGGGTTGAAATGCTACCTACTAGTATCTCAAGAGGTAATTTTGATGAAATGGGTTTTGGTTGGGCTATTCCTATTATTACTCCTATTCTCAATAATGCAAATCCTCAACATGTGTTTAGAGAATTAACATCTCATGGTTATGGTATTTTAGATATTCAACCCAATCGTTGTATAGGTGAAGTTTGGTATAGTCCTATTTTGAATACTTCTAATCAAGAAAATTATGGAAAAGGTTTTCAAGTGAGAAAAGATGCTAATCATTGGGATAGAACAGCATTAAGCTCTCCAACTCCTCCAAAAGATTATAGTATGGTGGGTAAAGAGTTTGGATTTTCTAAAAACACCAAACCTTTACCTTTGAAAATTTATCCCAACCCAGCTTTCCAAAACTTATTTGTAGAATTTGAAGCAGAGATAAACAAATGGTATGAAATTCAAGTTTATCAATATACTGGTCCCTCTACTTCCATTTTTAAAGAAGTTCCGTCTTACCAAAATGCTTCAAAAGTTCAATTAGATATACAGAATTTAAGCTCCGGAATATATTTAGTTACCGTAAAAGAAAAAGGAACGAATAGAATTGCCTCTTCCTTCTTTTTAAAACCTTAAAAAAAAATGAAATAATCCTAAATTTGCAATTCATATTATGAAAAAACTTGAGTTACTCATCAGCCCTTGCCCAAATGATACCTATATTTTTTATGCTTTAATTCATCAAAAAATCAATACACTAGGTTTTCAGTTTATACCTCAATTTTATGATATAAAAGAACTTAATGAGAAAGCTAAAAATTTTGATGGAGATATTATTAAGGTATCTTATTACACTTATCTTGAATTAAAAAACTCGTATTATTTACTACAGTCTGGAGGTGCTTTAGGAAAGGGATGTGGACCATTATTGGTTAGTCAAAAAGGTAAAAAGATAAAACCAAATTCAATAATAGCTATTCCTGGGATAGATACTACAGCTCATTTTCTTCTAAAGTTTTATAATTCAGAGTTTTCTCAAAAAAAAGTAGTTTTATTTCATGAAATTATGCCGAAGGTTAAAAATGGAGAGGTTGATGCTGGAGTTATAATACATGAAAGCCGTTTTACTTATCCTAATTATGGTTTAGAATGCATTCAGGATTTAGGATTATATTGGGAAGAAAAAACTCAATTACCCATACCATTAGGAGGAATTATTGTTCCTAAAGCCCATTTTACATTAGAAGAAGTTCAAATTTTTGAAAAATTGATTTATAATAGCATTTTATATGCACAAAATCATGAGGAGGAGGTATTAAAATTTTGTAAATGCTATGCACAGGAAATGTCAGAAGAAGTGATGCTATCACATATACGTTTGTATGTTAATGAATTTAGTTTGAATTTAGGAGCCGAAGGAAAATTAGCTATTCAGAAAATGGAAGAATTAATCAAGTAAAATATTAATTGATAAACAAAAAAACGGATTATGATAAATCACAATCCGTTTTTTGCATTAAAAAGAAATTTAATTATCTTTTTGCCAAAGGAACATAATCTCTATTGGTTTTTCCTACATAAACTTGACGAGGACGACCAATAGGTTCTTTATTTTCATTCATTTCTTTCCATTGAGCTATCCAACCGGGTAATCTACCTAAAGCAAACATTACTGTAAACATTTCAACAGGAATATTCATTGCTTTATAGATAATTCCAGAATAGAAATCTACATTAGGATATAATTTTCTTTCAACGAAATAATCATCAGTTAAAGCAGCATGTTCAAGTTCTTTAGCAATATCTAAAATAGGATCATGAATACCTAACTTAGCTAAAACGTGGTCACAAGCATTTTTGATAATTTTAGCACGAGGGTCAAAATTTTTATAAACTCTATGACCAAATCCCATTAAACGGAAATTATCATTTTTATCTTTTGCTTTTGCAATCCATTTTTTGGTATCACCACCATCAGCTTTAATTTTTTCTAACATTTCTAAAACTTCTTGGTTAGCACCACCATGTAATGGACCCCATAAAGCACAAATACCTGCTGCAATGGATGCATACAAATTCGCTTTAGAAGAACCCACCATTCTTACAGTTGATGCAGAACAATTTTGCTCATGATCAGCGTGTAAAATCAATAATTTGTTCAATGCTTCCACTACAACGGGTTCAATATGATAATCTTCTGTAGGCATTGAGAACATCATTTGTAAGAAATTAGAACAATAATCTAATTTGTTTACTGGATAATTAAAAGGATGCCCTTTAGACATTTTGTAAATCCAAGCAATTAAAGTGGGTAGTTTAGCAATTAATCTTACGATGGTTAGGTCTTCATCTTCTTTTTCTGCATAAGGGTTTAAAGATTCTGGATAGAAAGAAGATAGAGAACAAACAGCTGATGCTAAAATGCCCATTGGGTGAGCATTTGGTGGATAAGATGTAATAAACTGCTTTGTATTTTCGTGAATTAAAGTATGCTTTTTTATTTTGTTAGTAAAACTATCAAATTGTTCTTTATTGGGTAGTTCACCATAAATTAACAAATAAGCAACTTCTAAAAAGTCCGCATGTTCAGCTAATTGTTCAATGGGATAGCCTCTATAATGAAGAATACCTTTTTCACCATCTAAAAAAGTAATGGAACTTGAAGTTGCACCGGTATTTTTGTATCCTGTATCAAGGGTAATAAGCCCCGTTTCATCTCTTAATTTTGCAATGTTGATTGCTTTTTCGTCTTCTGTACCAATAATTACAGGTAATTTATAAACGTTTTCGCCGTACTTGAGTTCTACAATTTCTGACATATTTCTATGAATTTTTAATTTTGCCGTAAATTTAATGAGGTTTTGTGAACTAACAATGTTTTTTTATAAAAAATTGCATTTTTTATAAAAAAATAAAGGCTGATTTTTTTTCAGCCTTATTCTTTCTATTTTATTGCTTTATAAATTTATGAAATTCTGAATGCCCTTCTATTGTATGAATTTTGATTAAATATACACCTGGCGTTAGGCTTTCAACATTTATTTTATTCTCACTTTGAGTAGATATTAATTGACCATTTATGTTGAATAGTTCTGTGTAAGAAACATTCTGTGAATTGGTTTTTACAAACAATGTTGTAGAAACGGGATTAGGATATACAGAAAAAATATTTTGGAATGATTTATTTTTGCTGGTTTGATTTACGTTTACACGAAAATTTCTGGTTATTACTTCATCTGTATTTTGGTTATTTATTATAGTAACTTTAAACGTTCCAACATCACCATTCGTAGGGGAAATTACGTCTATATCATATTTCATTTCCATGGTTTCATTGGGTGCAACATTTATTCTTAATGTATCTTGATTGGGTGGATAACAAGTTCCAGCTGCACAAATATAATGAGACCAGTTTTTTGGATTTGAAACAGATTGCTTAATGATAAGAAGGTCTAAGTTTTTATTGGTATTGTTTTTTAAATCTCCATCAAATGCCACAATTGAATCTGCAACGGGAATACTTCTAATTGTATCGTCTTTTGCAATCCAACTAAAACTACTTTGTGCTTGTATTTTTGAAAAAGCAAATAATAAAATGAATCCAAATATTAATTTTTTCATGCCATGGAATTTTTGCAAATATACAATTAAAATAAATAGTTTCTAAAAAAATTTTATTTATTTATAAATTTCAATTATCATACTCATACACTTCAAAGATATAGATAAAATTTTTGTTAGGGATTTCTGTTAAATGGATTATATTTGCTTTTATTTATGAGGGGATTTTTTTTATTTTTCATTTTATTATCTTTTCTTGCTTTTCCTGTTTTAAATGCACAAGACTGCCGCCATGTAAAGAAAAGCTTGAATCAAGTTCCTTTAGCTAATCTATCACGTCATATAGATTTGAAATACTTGAAAGTTCAATTAGAACCTCGTATGGATATTTTATATTTTGAGCGTGCAACTGCTATATGGGGCTTTACTATTGACCAAAATTTACCTGTAAAACTCTATTTACATTCTCAATTCACTATAGATTCCATTAAATATCAAAATCAACTACTTAACTTTACTCATTCTAATGATATTTTAGAAATCAATTATTCTTTTACCATAAACCAATATCATGAAATTGAGATTCATTATCATGGGGTGCCTGCAACTAATGGTTTTGGTTCTGTAGGTTTTCAACCTGATACTGCTTTATGGACACTTTCCCAACCTTATGGTACTTTTACTTGGCTTCCCAATAAAGAAGATTTATTAGATAAAATTGACTCCGTTGACTTGGAAATTACAGTTCCTTCATTGTTTACTGCAGTAGCGAATGGAAAAGATTTTGGTTATGTGGAATTAGGATTAAAAAAGACCTTCTTTAGAAAACATCGTTTTCCAATTGCTCATTATTTAATAGCTTTTGCTATTGGTAAATACCATCAACAAAATTTTACTTTTAATTATCAAAACAAAACTTATGACATTATCAACTATGTTTATGCTCAGGATACTGCTTGGGCAAGGCAAGAAACTCAAAACATGATAAATTTTTTTCCATTTTTGTTTGATAAATTTGGGGTTTATCCTTTTTATCCTGAACAATATGGACAAGCACAATTTGGCTGGGGTGGGGGTATGGAGCATCAAACTATGACATTTATAGGTTCTTGGTGGATTGAATTATTGGTTCATGAACTCGCTCATCAATGGTTTGGTGATTTAGTTACTTGTGCTACTTGGCAAGACTTGTGGCTCAATGAAGGTTTTGCTACTTACATTTCTGGACTTTACTATGAAAATATCGACCCCCAATGGTGGTTGCCTTTCAAGCAATCTAGAATGAACTTGACTACTGCACAACCTTTAGGTTCTGTTTATGTCTATGGACAAGATACTACAGATGTTTCTACTTTATTTAATAAAAGACTACGTTATTATAAATCTGCTATGGTGCTCCATCAATTGAGATTTATTATGGGTGATACAGCTTTTTTTCAAGCTTGTTATGATTTTTTACATGATCCTATTTTGCGTTTCCGTCAAGCCTATACTCAAGATTTAAAAAGACATTTTCAAAATCATACTTCCTTTGATTTAAATACTTATTTTCAACAATGGGTTTACGGAGAAGGGTATCCTCATTTATTTTTGAATGTTCAAAAATTTTCTGATTATATTGGTTTACAATTAGAACAACAATCTTCAAATCCTAATATTTCGTGGTTTCATATACCTATTCCTTTAAAAATCTATGGTAAATTTCAAAATCAACCCTTTATCAAAGATACTTCCATTTATTTTCAATCTTCATCAGATTTACATTATGTTTACGGTATAGACCAATTAGATAGCTTAAAAATAGACCCTGATTTATGGATTATCAAAGGTGAATCTTATGTTGTTTCTAACATTAATAAAATTAAAAACTCTCCAATAGAAATTTATCAAAACCCAGTTCAAAATGAATTGATGATAAATATTAAATATTCAGAAAAAATACGTATATTCGACCTTCACGGTAAGATGATATTAGAAACTCTGTATTTACCAGGGCAGAAAATTAACCTAGAATATTTGGCCTCTGGAGTTTATTTTCTGGAAATCAAAAATCAAAAAATAAAATTAATAAAATTATAATATATGGAAAAAGTGTTTTTTGAAGAAAAACAAAAATTTAATCAAGTTTGGTTATGGGCAATTTTATTATTCATTTTAAGTTTAGTGTTATATCGTTGTACTATTTACGGTTTTTTTGAAACACAAAACATAATTTCTTTAATTGTGATAACTTTAGTTGTTATTTTATTTGCATTCGTTAAACTTGAAACTCAAATTACTGATAAAGCAATTCGTTATCGTTATTATCCTATACAATCTCAATTTAGAGAAATTTTATGGGAAGATTTAGCAGAAGCATACGTAAAAGAATATAGACCCATTTTAGATTTTGGTGGTTGGGGCTATAGAATAGGACTGTTTGGAAAAGGAAAAGCCATAAGTACCTCAGGAAATAATGGTATTCAATTATATACTAAAGAACATAGAAAAATTCTTATTGGTACTCAATTTCCTAAAGAGGTTCAAAAAATATTAGAAAATTTAGGATATGGAAAAAGAAATGATATTTAGAAAACTTATCCCTAACCTTCTTAATAATATTTTACCGTAAATCGTATCTGGTCTTTCAGACCTTTATTATCCATTACTTTAACATCAAAAATTCCTGGTTCTGGTTTAAAATATATCGCCTCTCTTGGACTTTGACTTTGATAAAATTTTCCATTGATAAACCAATATAAACTATCTGTATCTACTCCATATTCACATTCCAACGATAAATTCTTGGGATTTAGATGATCCATTAAATATTCCGCTCCATCTTTCGGCATAAAAATTTTTAAGGTTTGTTCGGATTTTAAAACCTTACATTGAGGATTGTGTATTGGTATTTTAGGATAAATCATTTGTTTATCTTGATAAAACTTGACTAAAGAGGGAGGTAAATTAGGATAATATTTTTCTTTGCAATTATCAGGTTTACAATGAACACAATAAGATACAGTTTCTGATGAATTAACAAATACTTTTTTTAAATGTTCACATTTTTGAGTACTTGAAACTAATGGTAAATAGAAATCTTCTACTAAATTTTCACAAAAATGATTGGGAGGTAAACCTGTTTCAATACAAACCTTACGCATTTTTAAATTTTGGGGCATTTGAAATATAGCTTTTTTTTCTTTTTCTAGAGCTTGAAATAAATTAAATAACAAGGGAGTTGCAAAGGTTGAGCCGTTTAATTGAGGTGCTGAACGAGAATCATGATTTCCTACCCAAACACCTATTGTATAATTAGCAGAAAAACCTACAGACCAACCATCTTTCCAACCAAAGGAAGTTCCGGTTTTCCATGCTATTTCTGGTAAGTTTTGTGTATCTTTAAAATTTGATGGAAAATCAGGGCGTGTTAATTGTTTCAGTAATGTATAAATGAAATAACAGGTTTCAGGTTTTAGAAAATTTAAGGAATCTTGTTTTTGATTTTTTAAATATTTTAAACTCTTCCATTGACCTTGATTTGGGAAACTGCTATATAACTGAACGAGTTCCCATAAAGTTACTCCGCAACCACCCAAAATCGTAGAAAGTCCAAGTTGTTCACGGTCTTTTTGGATTTGTTCAAATTTTAATTGACAAAGTAAATCAATAAAATTTTTTTGTCCATATTGTTTCATCAAATACACAGAAGGAATATTCAAAGAATTGGACAAAGCAAATTCAGCAGTTACCTTTCCACGAAATTGTTCATCATAATTTTGTGGAGCATAACCTGCTATATGCATAGGTACATCTAACAAAATGGTTTTAGGTGTAATCCAACCGTTTTCAAATGCAGTGCCAAAAACCAATGGCTTTAATGTAGAACCCGGTGAACGTACTGCTTGAACAGCATCTACCTGCCCCGCTATTAAACTATCTTCAAAATTCGGAGAACCAACATACGCAATTATTTCTCTGGTTTTATTTTCTACCACCAAAACAGCTACATTTTGTATTTCATTTCCTTTTAACTGCGGATAATAATTGCTAACAATTTGCTCTACCAATAATTGACTTTTTAAATCCAAAGTAGTTTCTATACGATGTTCATTTGGAAATTTTTTTATAACCCGTTGACAAAAATGCGAAGCATATTTAGAAAATAATTGTTTATAGCTTTGAATAGGCTCTTTGATGCTTTGCTCATAAACTTCTATACTGAATTTACCTTCTTGATAAAATCGTTTAAGCCATTGATTTCTTTTTTGAAGAATTGCCTCATCATTTTTTTGAATATTTAAACTGTTGGGTTGGTTAGGAATAATAGCAAGTACCAATTGTTCAGCAGTAGTTAGATTTTGCGGCAATTTTTGAAAATAATACCAAGAGGCTGTATAAACACCTTCAATATTTCCACCATAAGGCAATAAATTCAAATAAAAACTTAAAATTTCGTCTTTGGAATAATTCCATTCTAATTGAATTGCTCTAATAGCTTCTAAGATTTTATAAAAAAACGTTCTGGGGTAACGAGTTTTCATTCTTACCAACTGCATGGTGATTGTTGAAGCTCCAGAAACTCGTTTCCCTTTTAATAAATTGCTAAAAAAAGCTCGCACAACCGATACAGGATTAACACCATAATGCCAATAAAACCATTGGTCTTCTTTCCATAAAATCGTTTTCACCAAATCTTGGTCTAAATTTTCTTTTTGAATAGGAACTCTCCATTTTTCATCTTTACTCAAATAGACTTGCAAAATTTGTTCATTACGGTCATAAACGATGGGGCTATAATCAATTTTTATAGGAAAAGGGAATAAAAAGTTAAGGAACCAAAAAGATAAGTAAACTATAAGGATTGAAATCGAAAATTTTTTTAGAAAAATATAAGGGCGTGCCCCTTGCATCGCTACGCTCTGCTGCGGGTCGGGCTGCTTTGGGCTTCGCTGTTCGCTTCGGCAATCCTTTTCGCTACGCTCAAAGGCAGTGCTGCTTTCGCACCCTCCGCATCCCTCACGCTTACACAAAAACTTTGTTTTTATATTCCTAAACTTTCTATTTATACCTTCACATAGTTTTTTGAGTTGCTTTTTCAAATCCTGTCCAAAAAGAACTCAAAATTACGAAATTTTTAAAATTCTCTATCTTCTGCAGTTCTGCTGACCCAAAAACCAAAAATAGCCGCCGTAAAAAACATAATTAAACTGTAAACAGCTGGTGGAATGCTCACTAAATTATTACCCATTACGGACATTGCAATAAAAATGGCCAATGTTCCATTATGAATTCCTATTTCCATACCAATAGCAATTGCTTGTCTTTTAGGAACTTTCATGATCAATGGTACAAAATACCCAACCGCCATACTACCAACATTAAAAACTAAAGCTGCTAATCCTACTTCTTGAAAATAAGTAACCACTTTATCCTTCTCTGCTAAAACTGCTGCTAAAATTACCAAAACCAAAAAAACAGCTGATACTATTTTTACGGGTTTGTCCATTTTTTCTGATAAAACAGGATTTTTTGATTTTACAAACATTCCTATGCTTACAGGAATTAAAACAATAGCAAAAACCTCCACAACTTTAGCAAACTGTATTGGAATTGCTTGACCAGACTGTAAAAAATAGGATATAGAAAAATTTACAATTATGGGTAATGTAAATAATGAAAGCACACTATTTACAGCGGTTAAAGAAATATTCAAAGCAACATCTCCTTTTGATAAATGACTAAATAAATTTGCAGTAGCTCCACCGGGAGAAGCAGACAATAACATCAAACCCACTGCAAATTCTGGATTTAATCCAAAAAATTTTACTATTGCAAAACAAACAAAAGGCAAAATCAACATCTGACAAAATAAACCAATGAATATTGCTTTTGGATACTTTAAGACTCTTTTAAAATCATCAATTGTCAAGGATAATCCTAAACCTAACATAATAACTCCCAAAGCCAATGGAAGAATTACTGTCTTTAAAATGCTTGATTCCATATAAATTTTTTATTGAACGCTTTACAAATTTATAGGATACTTTAATAAAAAATCAAATTTTTTTAATGATTTTACAAATTGTTTTTGTTTCATTAAAAAAATAATCTCAAATGATGTAAAAAAACTACTTTCCTCTTCCTTGGAAAATGATTAATACAGTATAAGCAAGTATTTTTATATCCATTGCTAAAGACATGTTTTCTATGTACAACAAATCGTATTCTAATCTTTCTACCATCTGTTGAACATTTTCTGCATATCCATATTTTACTTGTCCCCAAGAGGTTATACCAGGTTTTACTCTATGCAAATGATGGTAATGAGGGGCAATTTTTACAATTTGATCTATAAAATACTGTCGTTCTGGTCTTGGACCCACAAGGCTCATATCCCCTTTTAATACATTAATGAACTGTGGAAATTCATCTAAACGTGTTTTTCTTAAAAATTTTCCAATCCTTGTGATTCTTGGATCATCTTTTGAAGACAAAGAAGGTCCTTTTGCTTCAGCATTCACATACATAGAACGAAACTTGATAATTTTAAAAGGCTTGCCACCCTTACCAATACGTTCTTGCATATAAAAAATGGGACCTTTTGAATCTAATTTGATTAAAATAGCAATGATAATATAAACAGGCAAAAGTAAAATCACTGCTAATAAAGAAAGGATTATATCCATAGACCTTTTTACAAACATTTCCCAAGGTGCTATAATATGAGGTTTAATTTTAACCAAAGGTGCATCTAATACATTGGACATCTTTACATTACCTACTAAATAATCATAAAGCCCAGGAACTACATTTAAAGTAACATTTAATTTACTACATTCTGAAATTATCGGAAGTAACATTTCTTTAGATTGATGAACTTCAGTACAAATAATGACCTCTTCAATATTTCTTTTTAAGAGTAATTCTTTTAAATCTTTTACTTCACCAAGCCTTTTAAGTTTTCCATGTAAATTACCCTCTTGTGGAGGGACAATACTTATATAACCTACAATGTTATAACCTGCAAGAGGTTTCATATTAGTGAGCTTATAATAAATAGCTTCTGCAGACTCTCCATTTCCAATAATAACTGTATTATAGCCCATTAATCCCTTGTACATTCTATGTTTGTAAATAGTAGCTAACCAAAACCTTACAACACTCACTAAAAACAATTGTAAAAAGAAATAAACAATTACCATATACCTAAAAGAGCTATAGCCATCTGGTATTGGATCATCTAAAAGGGTTATAAAAAAAATAATGATTACACCAAGCAAGGTAGCTTGAATCTGCAAGCCCATAATTTTTAAACGAGATGTTTTAATAGGTTCATTATAAACACCAAAAATAGAATACAAAAATATCCAAGCCAATGAAATGGTAAAAGGAATCAAAAATTCACGGTAAGTAATTTCTAATATTGGAACATGTTCGATGTAATTTTTACGGAAATACCAAAAAAGATACCAAGCCAAAAAGCTTAGTATAAAATCTATAATAACAAATGAGGCTATATGTTGGTTTTTCTTTTTCAAGGCTATTTAAAATGAATAATTCGGATATTATCTAAATACAAAGTATGATTTTCACCCTTTCCATTAGCAAACATAAAAAATTGAAATCTTGCACCAGGCTGGGCTCTGAATATAATAGGTGTTAAGTTGATATACATAGAATGCCATTGGCCATCTCGAAAAGTTAGCATATCACTTGCTTCAACTTTTAAATCATTAAAACTTTTAACAATTAAACCAACTCTTAAATTTAAGGTGCTTTTATAAGAAAATTCTAACCATGTTTGTGTTTTTTCTCTAGGTAAACTAAAATCTTCAAATGAAGTAATTTCAAAAATTTTATTGGTATCATTAAAAGCTACTTTTCCTGCATAAATACCATCAAAAACATCTTCTGTAGTTCTTAACAAAGAAGTAGTGTCGGTTAAAAAATTATTAAATAGTTGAAATTTAATTTCTTGGCTTTCAAAAGTTTCATTTACAGGTAAAACCAAAATTGTATCAATAAAATATTGAAATTTAGGTACAATTTCTTTTACTTCTGCTGGATTAAAATCAAATGAAATAGTATCTGCTTTCCAAAAAGGGTAAGGAACTCTAGAAATCGGATTATTGTTTTCCCAAACACCCCCTTGTAATATTAGTCTTTTTTCTTCAGAATTGATGATAGGAAAAATGGTGGGTTTTTCAAAAGTACCCACATATTTTGGATATTGAAATACCCAAATATCTTTAACCGTTTGATCTTTTTCATCGTTAGATTGAAAAGGAATGACCCTTGTTTCTTTTACTGAGAAATAAGTGGGAACAATGGCTTTTTGATTTTTACAACTATACCACAAAAATATGAGCATTCCAATTCCTAAATATCTAAAAAGCCTAACCTGCATAATTTCCTATGCTTTCTAGAACTTGATAAGCTAAACTTAATGCCTTATAACCATCTTCCAAACTCACTCTTGGGGTTCTCTTTTCTTTAATACAACTAGCAAATTCTTCTAATTCTAAACCAATAGAGTTAACTGCAGGTATAGTAGGGTACTCAATTTCTAAGTATTTTGTTTTACCATTAAAATCAAACTTATGAGACATTGGTAAATTTTTTATATCCTTTTCATTCTCATGAATACTGATAATTTCAGTTTTTTTCTCTAAAAAATCAACACTAATGTAAGCATTTTTTTGGAAAAACCTTAATTTTCTCATATTTTTCATAGAAATTCTACTAGCAGTCAAATTGGCAACCGTTCCATTATGAAATTCAATTCTTGCATTTGCTATATCAGGAGTATCAGAAATCACAGCAACCCCGTTAGCAAATACTTTTTTTACAGGTGATTTTACCAAACTTAATACTACATCTATATCATGAATCATTAAATCTAAAACTACAGATACATCAGTACCTCTGGGGTTCCATTGAGCTAATCTATGAACTTCTAAAAATATAGGTTCATAAGTATAATCTTTGATTGCTAATAATGCAGGATTAAATCTTTCAACATGACCAACTTGAGCAATCACTCCAGCTTCTTGAATTAATTTATGTAAATATTTTGCTTGTTCTAAAGTTTCAGTAACAGGTTTTTCAATAAAAACATGTTTAAGTTGTTTAATACAGCTTTGAGCAATATCAAAATGAGATTGAGTAGGTGTAACTATATCAATTGCATCAACTTGTTTAATAAGTTTTTCTATAGATTCAAAATATGGAATTTGAAAATCATGAGATACTTTCTCGCATACATTTTTATCAGTATCAAAAAAACCTACTAACTCAAAATTAGGATTATTTTTTATTAACTGAAGGTGTATTTTACCTAAATGACCTGCACCTATTACCCCTATTCTAATCATCTCTTTTTGTATTTTTTGGATGCCAAAATTAAGCAAAACTTTTTATTTTATAAAATTTTAATTGTGCTTTTGGATAACAAAAAACCGCCCAAAAAGGACGGCTTTTTCATTTTTTATAACAATATTAATTATTGTTTCACTATTTTTGTTTCAATACTTCCTTGATTAGTTTGTGCTTTTACTACATAAACTCCCGCAGGTAAGTTGCTAATATTTATATCTTTCACAAAACTAGCAACTGCTGTTTCAGAAGTATGAAATACTTGTTTACCTAAAACATCAAAAATTTTAATATCTACGTTACTAGTTCCTTTTAAATCTAAGGCTATTTGGAAATTGCCATTAGATGGATTAGGATAAACATTCATAGACAGAATATCGGGGCTAGATTGTCTTTGAGTAGTTACACTAAATTCAAATTCATAATTGGGAGTGTTAATAAACCAATTTTCTACGGGGTTTGTGTCATCTGTCAAAATTTTACAGAAAGCAGTAGGAGCTTTATATACTACTCCATTTGTTGAATTTCTATCAAAATTCATAAAAGGAGCCATAGAGGGAAGAACAATTTTACCATCCCAAGTAGGGTCACCTGTAGTCCAATCTTTAATATTATTCAAATTGATACCGGAATTCAAATCATAATGGAAAGTCCACAAATCAGGTAGCATAGCATCAGAAGCAGTTGCAGAAGTATCATCTACCCAAGCATAAACAAAAGCATCACCTGCATAATTTGTAGAGGCTTGGCACCCTGCTGTCCAACCTAAATCCCCGCTAGAACCTCTAAAAGTATTCAATTCTGTTAAATAATTAAAGTTCCAAGAAGTACCAAAATCAGAAGTAGTTATATCCCAAATACTTTTTCTAAATCCTGGCTGTAAATAACCTAAAGAATCCGTTTTAGTACGAGAAATGTCACTCATGTTAAAGAAAGTACATACTATATGTGGGTTTCCTCTCCAGTCAACTGCTAAATCATAATCTATAGGAAAAGGATCTGCATTAGAAGAGTCCAATTGAGTTTGAGCTGAATCAGCCCAGTAATAAGTAATTAAAGAATCTCTTAATTGTTGATTATTGAAAATGTCAATTGTACCTGGTTGCCAAGTAAGACCGAAATCATTAGATTTCCAATAATACATTTCATAATGATAAGGAGTGGGAGTATTAGGCATACCTGAAACAATAATCCAACCATATTGACCATCAGGAGAAAATGCCATATTTGGAGTACCTATCATATAGCCTGCAGGTTGCCCACTAGAAGTACTTTGTAAAGGATTAAAAGTTACAGAATCATAAATAGCCCAGTTCGTCGTTTCTGAATTGCTATCATAAAAACCTCTCCATACATAGATTTTATCTTGAACTTGTTGGCTGTCGCGAATAAATTTTGTTCCTACTGTCCAGAATTCACCGTTTCCGCCTCTACTTAAACCTGTATTATAAAGAACAGTACCTGTTTGTAATGAACTAAAATTGCTTAAATAAGGATTGGAGCAGTTTGGATTTATTTCTTTTGCTGTACCACTTACAAAATGACCCCAACCAGCATTAGGCCCTCTATTAGCAGGATTAGGTGTTTTATGACCTGCTGCTACCCATACTAATTTTGCATTACAAATATCGGTATTTCCAGGAGGATTATACAAAACAGCATTAGGAATACGACCATAAGGCGCTGAATTAGGATTGAATGCATCATTTCCATCATTATCATTTACCCATGTTTGACCACCATCTGTTGATATATCAACACGCATTTGACCACTATGTCCACCAAAATCTTGTTGATTATGTCTATGGAAAAAAGTTACCCAGTTTTGTCCAGGAACCGTAGATAACAAGTTTACTTCTGGTGCTACATTGGTATATGCATTACCTGAACCACCTAACTGAACAACACTAATTGCATGGGTCTTGTTTGCATGATTATTCATGAATTGGTTCTGACTAATAGGACCATTCACCAAATTAGAAGATTTTTCTTCTTTCAAAGCCTTTTCATAAGGATTATGCTTCGTAATATTTTGCGAAGCACTATAGCTCTTTACTTTTGGCGATTGAGCTATCACTATACTTCCGAACAAGGTTGTTGCGATAAATACACTTAATTTCTTCATATCTTTTTAAATTATTGTATATTATTATATAATTAAATTGCAAATATACTTTTTTTTTATTTATTATGCAAATTATTTTTAATATTTTTTAGATTTTAGTTCATATTCTGTTATTTATTTATCTTAAAATTTATAAATCAGAAAATAGATTTTTGGGTGGTAAACACTGAAATGTTTTTCTATGGTATTTGCTTAATCCAATTTTTTCTATTATAATTCTATGTTTTGCTGTTGGGTATCCTTTATTTTTATTCCATTGATATTCAGGATATTCTAAATCTAATATGTTCATAATATCATCTCTAAATGTTTTGGCTAATATGGATGCAGCAGCAACATTCAAATTTTTACTATCTCCTTTAATTAAACAAATATGTTCAATTTCTGTCTGATTTTTAAAACGATTTCCATCAATAATTAAAATTTCTGGTTTTAAAGATAAACCCTTAATTGCTTCGTTCATTGCTAAAAATGATGCATTTAATATATTGACTTTATCGATGGTTTCAACGGAACTTATGCCCACATTCCATGCTAATGATTCTTTAAGAATGATTTCTCTTAATTTATATCTTTTAATTTCATTAATAGTTTTAGAATCTTGAATTTCTGAGTGATAAAAATCTACAGGTAAAATGACAGCAGCAGCTACAACAGGTCCAGCTAAGCACCCTCTTCCTGCTTCATCTACTCCACATTCAATTTTTTCTGTTTGATAAAATCTTAACAATTTATTATTTATTTTGTTTAATTTTTAAAATTTGACCAGCTTTTACTTGAAAATTCGGTAAAAAATTTATATTTTTTAATTCTTCTGGTTTTATTTGATACATTTTAGCTATACTATTCAAAGTTTCTCCTTGTTTTACTTCATGAGTTATCCATTGATTTGAATCTTCATAAGGAAGTTTGTAAATAGTTGTTTTCTCAAAAGAAGGTTTTGAAACTCTTAAATAAAGTTTTTGATTTTCTACTAAATCCAAATTATTCAAATCTAATTCATTATTTTTTAAAATTTTATCTAACTTGATTTGATGAAATTCAGAGACTTCATTCAAAGTTTCATTTTTTACTAATATATGAATTTTGGATTTTTTTGGAGAAACTAAATATAAAATTTGATTTTTATGTAAATTATTGCTTGTCAATTGATTATATTGAATCAATTTTTTTTCAGAAACTTTAAATCGTTTAGAAACTTCTTCTAGTGTTTCTTCACCAATTACAAAAAATTCTATACCATACAATGGATCAGTTTGAATAGACAACCTTGTAAAATCTGATGTTATAGACAATTTTTGAAAAATATCTTGATTTTCCTTATACTTTTGAACATAATAAGAAGAATCATAATTTACTTTAAATGTATTTATTGAAGTTGTATCTATCAAAACTTTTTGATTGACTTGAACAAATTTTTCTTGGTTAGTTGTTAAATAAGGTTGAGTTTTTATGGGCAAAGGTTTTGAAAAAACGAGTTGATAGGGATCAGTTAAAATATAATCACCTTCTACTAATACATAATAACTTATAGGTTTAGTAGGTAACGAATAATTAATCATCCAAGGATTTAAGTATTTTAATTCAGAAACAGAAATATTATGTTTTCTAGCGATAAGTTCCAAACTAGTTTCACTATTAGTAGGAAAAGGAACTAACTTTTTGTTAGTAGCAGGAGTTTTTTCTAAATAATTTTGATATGCAATTTTATGAGCTATCGCTTTTAAAGCATACCAGTGAACCTCTTCTGTTACATACATGGATTGAGAATTAATATACTCTTTTTTAGTATAAGGAAGCGCTCCTGTAGTACCTGTATAGTAAGCAGTTACTGCATAAACCCAATTTTTGTATTTATTATATTGTCTATAAAAATATTTTGCTGCACCAATTGAAGAACGATATAAATGTTTTCTTTCATCAATTAAATAATTCATAGTTAAACCTACTTCTTCAGCAGTAAAATCTTTAAATTGCCAATAACCCACTGCAAATGAAGATGAAACTGCATCACCTTTTAATCCACTTTCTTGAATACAAATAAATTTAATATCCTCGGGTAATCCCATATAACGGAAGGCATCTTCTATTATAGGAAATTTCAATGACGCTTTTTCTATCATTTTATAGAAATAAAGGTCATTTTCCATGATTTTATCAACATATTTCTGTACTTGTATTCTAGCACCTTGTGAAAAAATTAATTTCATACCACAATAATCCATTTGATTAGGTACAATCACTTTACTAAAACCTAACAAATATGAAATTCCCAACAAAACAACAAAAATCCTTTTTTTCATAAAGTTTACGAATTGCAAATTTATAGATTAAATATTCTCATGCTTTTTATTTCAACTTATTCATAAAATTTCCACATTTCATATTAAACTAATGTTTAACTATCTTGATAATATTCCAATTTTTAAAAATATGATTTTTTTTCCAATCTTATTCACAGAAATTATAATCTATAAAAAAGAATAATGTTAATATATTTTATTCACAATTTGAAATTAAATTGATTTCACAACTGTGGATAGTTTTTTATAACTATCAGAAAAATAAAATTTAAAATTTTAAAACATTTATAAAACTTTGTGGTCAATTTGTGCGTAAAAATACAAATGAAGGAACAAATAGTAGTTATTAAGATATTCACGTCTTTATTACTACTACTATGTTTTTTAAATAATTTATTAAATATATATATTTATAATAGATAAAAAATGGTAATTGTTGATAAACACGAATTAAAAGAAATTGAAAAAAAAGGATTTTACGATGTAGATGTTGATCCGAGCTTAGATTTATTTAAAGAAATAGAAAAGATTAAGAAAGAAAAGAATGCTATAATTTTAGCTCATTATTACCAAGATTCTGATATTCAGGATATAGCTGATTTTGTTGGAGACTCTTTAGGTTTGGCTCAACATGCAGCCAAAACCAATGCTGATATTATCTTATTTGCTGGTGTTCACTTTATGGCTGAAACTGCAAAAATTTTATGTCCCAATAAAAAGGTTATTCTACCTGATTTGAATGCTGGTTGTTCTTTATCGGATTCTGCTCCTGCACCTTTATTTGCTGAATTTAAAAAGAAGTACCCCGACCATAAAGTTATTACTTACGTCAATTGCTCTGCTGCTTTAAAAACAATGTCTGATGTAATTGTAACTTCAAAAAATGCAGTTCAGATTGTAAATTCTTTTCCCATAGAACAGCCTTTAATTTTTGCTCCTGATAAAAATTTAGGGACTTATATTAATCAATTAACGGGTAGAAATATGGTTTTATGGAATGGTGCATGTATGGTTCATGAAATTTTTAATCACAAAAAAATATCAGATTTATTAAAAGAAAATCCTGATGCTGAGTTAATCGCGCATCCTGAATGTGAGGCTTCAGTTTTAAGTTTATCAAAGTATATCGGTTCAACGTTTGGTTTGTTAGAATATACCAAAAAATCAACTTCTAATAAATTTATTGTTGCTACTGAACCGGGTATTTTACATCAAATGCAAAAGTCTTCTCCAAACAAAATTTTTATACCTGCTCCTACAAATCATGCTTGTGCTTGTAACAATTGTCCACACATGAAACTAAATACACTTGAAAAAGTTTATATTTGCCTCAAATACGAAGTTCCTGAATTACTTTTAGATAGTGAAACTATTCAAAAAGCTTTAGTTCCTATTCAAAGAATGTTAGATATTTCAGCTCAATTGGGATTATGATAGAAAACAAAGAAGTCAAATTTACTCCTTTAAACCAGTTTAATGAATTTGAATTAATTCATGAATGGACAAAAAATTTTAAACAATATCATTCCAATCTTTTAAAAGGAATTGGTGATGATTGTGCTGTTCAACAAATATCTGAAAATGAAGTTTTACTTACTTCAACAGATTTGTTAGTTGAGGGAATCCATTTTGATTTAAGCTATACTCCAGCTATTCATCTTGGTTATAAATCAGCTATGGTTAATTTTTCGGATATTATTGCAATGAATGCTTTTCCTACTTCTATTACTGTTTCTATTGCTTGTTCTAATTTTCATTCATTTGAGTTAATTCAACAAATTTATCAAGGAATACAAATTGCTTGCGATGAATTACAAGTTGATTTAATCGGTGGTGATACCTCCTCAACTAGAAAAGAACTTATAATTTCTATAACGGTTAATTCCATTTATGATAAAGAGAAAATTATTTATCGTTCAGGAGCTAAACATGCAGATTTGATATGTGTTACTGGAGATTTAGGCGCTGCCTTTGCGGGTTTGCAGATTTTAGAACGCGAAAAACAAGTTTTTTTACAAAATCCAAATATTCAACCAGATTTGAATGAATATGATTATGTTCTTGAAAGACAATTGAGACCTAGAGCAAGGTATGATATTATTCGTTTTTTTAATGAAAATCAATTAAAACCTTCTTCTATGATTGATATTTCTGATGGATTATCTAACGAAATTAATCATTTATCAAGGGCTTCAAAACTTGGTGCTGTGATTTATCAAGATAAACTTTATTCTGACTATCAAACTCAAAAAGTTTCAGAATTGTTAAATATTCCTTTAACTACTTTTATGTTATATGGTGGTGAAGATTATGAATTAATTTTTACAATTTCCCCTCAAAAACATAAAGAAATTTCTAAAAATAAAGATATTCGTATAATTGGATACATGACAGAACAATTTTCTGAACCAATGTTGTTACAGTTAGATGAAAGTTATATTCCATTAAAACCTTATGGTTATCATCATTTTGGTAATTTATGAAAAAGTTAATCGATTTGAATGTTAATGGTATTCGTTCTGCTTTAAATAAAGGGTTGATTTCATATTTACAAGATGAAAATCCTGATTATATTGCTTTTCAAGAAGTTAAAATTAATGATGATTCTTTCTTTCTTAATAATCCTTATTTTCAACAGTTTTTTTTGACTTCTAATTATGCTTTAAAAAAGGGTTATTCTGGAGTTGTTACTTTATCAAGAGATAGTTCATTATTTACTCAAACTAATTTTGATATAGATTTGTTTAATCAAGAGGGTAGGGTACTAGTGAATGAATTTCAAAATTTTTATTTAGTTAATGTTTATTTTCCTTCTGGAACTATGGGTGAAGTTAGACAGAAAGTTAAAGACGATTTTTTAGTTATTTTTAATGACTGGTTAAAAAACCAGAATTTTAAAAAACCTTATTTAATTGTCGGTGACTTTAATATTGCTCATCAAGAAATAGATATTCATAATCCAAAAGGATTATCTAAGACTTCAGGCTTTTTGCCTCATGAAAGAGATTGGTTTACACAATTTTTAGATAATGAACATATAGATTTGTTTAGAAATTTATATCCAAATCAAATTGAATACAGTTGGTTTTCATATAGAGCTAATGCAAGGAATAATAATAAAGGTTGGAGAATAGATTACGCTATTTGTAATTATTCTTTTTGTAATTTTGTAACTGATATAAAAATTGAAAAAAATTTTAATTTTTCTGATCATTTGCCTATTATTTGTTTATTAAATTTTGATTTGTATGATTGATAAAACTATATACGATAAGCTTAATGAGTTTAGAAAGAAATATTACCTAAACCAAATTATAAAAGGTAGTATTTTTTCAACTCTTTCTTTTCTTGCTCTTTATACATTTTTTGTAACTTTTGAAGGAATTTTTTGGTTTACTCCTTTTGTAAGAACTTTATTTTTTCTTTCTTTAGTTTTTGTACCGTCTTTTGTTTTTTATAAAACATTATTTTATCCTCTTTTGAATTATTTTGAAATTCAAAAACCTATTTCAGATGAAGAGGCGGCTAAGATTATTGGTGAACACTTCCCTGAAATTTCTGATAAACTTTTAAATTATATTCAACTTTCCAAAAATGATCAAGCTAATGCTATATTTCTAGCTGCTATTGAACAAAAAAAGTTTAATGTTTTACCTTTTGATTTCAAACAAGTTATTAACTTGAATGTTAATTTAAAAAAATCTCGTTATGTTTTAATTCCATTACTTTTTCTTTTATTTTTATTTTTATTTGCTCCTGAAGTTGTTACTAAAGGTACTTATCGTTTGATAAATTTTTCAAAACCTTTTTCTCCACCTCCTCCTTTTACTATTAATATTAAGAATTTACCTAATAAAATTATTGATAATGAGCAATTTGAATTAGATATTGAAGTAAAAGGTTCACAATTACCCAAAGAATTGTATTTGTATTATAAAGAAAATCAAAATTCTGAATTTCAACCAATTAATTTAAAACGTATTAATTCTTCTAAGTTTCAACATTTATTTTCTTCTGTCCATAATGATTTTCAGTTTTATGTAGGTAACGAGTTGTATAAAACAGAAGTTTTTGATATTAATGTTATCAAAAGACCTTATATACAAGACTTTGAAGTTACAATTCATTATCCTGCTTATACTGGTTTACCATCTGAAAAACTTTTACCTAATGTTGGTGATTTTTCTGTATTAAAGGGCTCTAAAGTTGAATGGAAATTAAATTCAAAAGGTGACATTAAAGATTCTTTTTTGGGTTTTAGTTCCATTATACCTTTTCAAAATCAAAAAGCCAGTAAGAATATTCTTAATTCTGAATCTTATTTTATACAGTTAATTTCTAATCAAAATTTAAGTAATATAGATACTGTTAGGTATCAAATACAAGTTATTGAAGATAAATTTCCTGAAATTCAAATAATTTCTCCTAATTCGGAGTTTGCTTTACCTAATAATGGTTTTTTACCTTTAGTTTATGAAATTAATGATGATTACGGTTTTTCAACTTTATTATTAAATTATAGATATTTAAAATCAAACAATCCTTCTAAAGTATCTAAAGATTTTAAATCCAAGGTTTTATCCAAACAATTTCATTCTAAGTTTTTAAGAAGTGAAATCAAGTTGGATATGTTTGATATTAATATGGAACAAGGTGATTTAATAGAATATTCTTTAACTATATTTGATAATGATGCAGTATCAGGTTTCAAATCTTCAACTTCTCAAATTTATAAAGTTAATTATTTGTCTGTAAATGAATTATATGATAATAATGAAAAAGTTCAAGAAAAGGTTGAAGATAACTTAGAAAATTCTATAAAAGATAATGAGAAATTAAATGATAAGTTTGATAAACTTCAAAAGAAGTTATTAGAAAATAAAACTCTTGATTATGAACAAAAAAAGGAAATTCAAGAATTTGTTAAACAACAACAAAAAGTTTTTGAGAATATTCAGAATTTAAAAGAAGATTTGAATGAGATAAAGCAGAATTCCCAAATGAATGATCTTTATAATGAAGAGACACTTCAAAAAATGGAGCATCTTCAAAACCTTATAAAGGAAATGGAAAATTCTGATTTAAAAAAGCAATTAGATGAATTACTCAATAAATTGAATAAGAATGATGAAAATCGTTCTATTAAGCAACAAATGGAGCAAATTCAGTATAAACAAGAAAATTTGCAGTATGATTTAGAGCGTATTCAACAATTATATAAACAACTAAAAGCAAATCAAAAAGCTGATGAAATTCAAAAAAAATTAGAAGATATTAAGCAACAACAAGAAACATTAAATCAATTAACAAAAGAAAAGAATGATAAAGAAGACTTAAGAAAGATTGCTGAGAAAGAGAAAGAAATTGAAAATAAAATGAATCAGTTAAAGGAAGACTTAAAGGATTTAGAAAAACTGAATAAAGATGCTGGAAAAGATGTATCAGACAAAATGGAAGACATAAATAAAACTCAACAAGATATTCAACAAGATTTACAAAAATCGTCTGAACAATTAAGTCAAAATCAAAAATCTAAAGCCTCTCAAAGTCAGCAAAATGCTACTAAAAATATGGAAAAGATGCAACAACAGATTTCTGAAATGATGCAAGAAGAAGAATCTGATGAAACTGCTGAAAATTATGAGTCTTTACGTAATCTTCTTAAAAATCTTTTGAAATTATCCTTTAATCAAGAAGACTTACGAGATAAAACTAAAAAGTTAAAGTATAATGATCCTTTACTAAAAAAGTATCTTGTTGAACAAAAGAAGCTAAGAGATAACATGGAAATGGTTAAGGATTCTTTACATGAATTAGCAAAAAGAGTTTTTCAGATTAAAAAATATGTTACTGATGAAGTGAATATTATTAATCTCCATATGGATAACACTATTAAATTTTTAACACAAATGCAAGTACCTAATGCTAATAATTCTCAACACTATGTAATGACCAGTTTAAATAATCTTGCTAATATGTTAACTGAATCTCTTGATCAAATGCAACAACAAATGAAAGCAAATCAAAATCAAAAGGGTGGGGGTGGAGCATGTAAAAAACCAGGCGGAAATAATCCCTCTATGCAAGGTTTAGCAAAACAACAATCCAAGTTAAATCAAATGCTCCAAGATATGATGAATCAGGGTGGTCAGGATCCTGCTAAGTTAGATCAAATGGGAAAAGAACAAGAAGCCATTAGAAAAGGTTTAAAAGAAATGTTTGATAAAATTTCTAAGGAAATGGGTGAAAAAGGAGGTTTAGGAAATATGTCTAAAATTTTACAGGATATGGAGGAAACTGAAAAGGAATTATTTAATAAACAATTAACAGCTGAACTCCTTAAACGCCAACAACAGATTCTTTCAAGAATGTTAGATTATGATAAGTCAATTAGACAAAGAGATTTAGATAATAAAAGGCAGTCAATTACTGGTAAAGATATTAATCGTAATTCACCTAACAATAATTTAGATTCAAACCCTGATATCTTTATTAATAAAGAGAATATTAATCGTACTAAATTTAATTATACAAAAACCTATCAAATGATTATTGATAACTATTATAACAAAATAAAATAACTTATGCTTACATTTGAAAAATATCATCAAGAGTTAAATATACCATCAGATATAAATGAATTATCAAGCGTAGAAGTATTTTTAGATCGTTTACAAAATGATTTGAATTTATCTGATACTGTTTATGCAAATATTATTATATCTGTTACAGAAGCTGTTAACAATGCCATTATTCATGGAAATAAAAATGATTTTTCTAAAAGAGTTTATTTAACTGCTAAATTAAATAATCCTTATTCTTTATCATTATTCATTAAGGATTGTGGTACCGGTTTTGATTTAAATAGTGTAAAAGATCCAACTTTAATGGAAAATATTTTTTCTGAAAATGGGCGAGGTGTATTTGTTATGAAACATTTATCTGATGATTTAATTTACCATGATAATGGTACTATGTTGGAGTTGAAATTTAATATATGATTACCTACAGTTTTGAACAAAAACCAAAATTTTTAACTAAATCCTTTAAAGATCAATTCAAACTATTAGTTAATCAGATTTCCAAAGAAACTAATTTTCATATTAAGAAGCTACATTATCATTTTTGTAGTGATGATTATATTTTGGATATTAATAAAAATTCTTTAAATCATGATTATTATACAGACATAATTACTTTTGACTATTCCACGGATACTAATTTGTTTATTGAGATATTTATTAGTTTAGATAGAGTTGAAGAAAATGCTAAAGATTATAACGAGAATTTTATGAATGAATTATTAAGAGTAATGATTCATGGAATTTTACATTGTGTTGGATTTAATGATACAACTGATTCTGAAGAGGAATTAATGAGACAAATTGAAGATAAATACATTTCTTTTTTTTATTCTTTAAATGTTCCACGTGGAACATGAATTTTTTAAGTATATATTTTGTTCCACGTGGAACATTTAATTTCAATACAAGATATGAGTATAAAAGAAAATTATGATGTTATAGTAGTAGGTGCAGGTCATGCTGGATGCGAAGCAGCAGCAGCAGCAGCAAATATGGGTTGTAAAGTCTTATTAATTACTATGAATATGACTACTATAGCTCAAATGTCTTGTAATCCAGCAATGGGCGGTGTAGCTAAAGGACAAATTGTTAGAGAAATTGATGCTTTAGGAGGTTATTCCGGTATTATTACAGATAAAACAGCTATTCAATTTAGAATGCTTAACCGTTCAAAAGGACCTGCAATGTGGAGTCCAAGAACACAAAATGATAGATTAAAATTTGCTGAAGAATGGAGATACGCCCTAGAAAATACCCCTAATGTAGATTTTTGGCAAGATATGGTTGCTAGAATTATCGTAAAAGAAAATTATGTTAAAGGTGTAATTACAGCTATGGGTAAAGAGTTTTATGGGAAAACAGTGGTTCTTACTAATGGTACTTTTTTAAATGGTATCATTCATATAGGAGAAAAACAATTTTCAGGTGGTCGTTCTGGAGAAAATGCTGCTAAAGGTATAACCGAACAATTGAATGAATTAGGTTTTGAATCCGGAAGAATGAAAACAGGTACTCCTCCAAGAATTGATGGTCGAACCATTGATTACTCCAAAACAGAAATTCAAGAAGGTGATAAACCTAAAGGTAAATTTTCTTTTTTGGATTTTCCTATTGAATATAAACAATTACCATGTTACATTACTTATACCAATTCTAAAGTTCATGAAATTCTTCAAAAAGGTTTTGAAAATTCGCCTTTATTTACAGGAAGAATTCAAGGTTTAGGTCCAAGATATTGTCCATCTATTGAAGATAAAATTGTTAGATTTTCAGAACGAGAAAGACATCAATTATTTATTGAACCTGAAGGGTGGAGAACCCACGAAATTTATTTGAATGGATTTTCTTCTTCTCTTTCAGAGGAAATTCAGTATGAAGCATTAAGACATATTCCAGGTTTAGAAAATGCTAAAATGTTTAGACCCGGATATGCTATTGAATATGATTATTTCCCTCCTCATCAATTAGAATTAACTCTAGAAACCAAATTAATCAAAAATTTATATTTTGCAGGTCAAATTAATGGTACAACAGGTTATGAAGAGGCAGCAGCACAAGGAATCATGGCTGGGATTAATGCCGCTCTAAGAGTCAAAGATGAAGAACCTCTTATCTTAAAAAGAGATCAAGCCTATATAGGTGTTTTAATTGATGATTTAGTAACTAAAGGCACTGATGAGCCTTATAGAATGTTTACCTCACGTGCTGAATATCGTATTCTATTAAGACAAGATAATGCAGATAGACGTTTGACCAAAATCGGTTATAAAATTGGCTTAGCAAAAGAAGATAGATATCAGGAACTTTTACAAAAGGAAAAAGAAATTTCTGAAATTACAGAGCTACTTAATCAATTTCATATAGAACCTGAAAGCTCTCAAGAAATATTAGAATACTTAAATGAACAACCTTTAAAAAATCGTCAAAAAGCTTCTCATGTACTACTAAGACCTAATGTTAAATTGGAAAATCTTCGTTGGATGAATCCAAGGTTATCAGCAAAATTATACGAATATGCCTATGAAGCTTTAGAAGCTGCAGAAATTGAGATTAAGTATCAGGGTTATATTGAAAAAGAAATTGCTTTGGTAGATAAAATGAAAAAACTAGAAGATATTCGTTTACCAGAAAATTTAAAATATGAAAATTGCCATGGTTTATCTAATGAAGCTAAACAAAAATTATTAAAAGTAAAACCTCAAAGCATTGGTCAAGCTTCAAGAATAAGTGGAATTACTCCTGCGGATATTTCTGCACTATTGATTTTTATTGGTAGATAATGTATCAATTTTATTTTCTTTTTATAATAGTATTTATCTCTAGTTGTGCTTCCATTCGTTACCCTGAAGGTGGTCCTAAAGATGAAGAACCCCCTATTCTTAGTGCTATTAAACCAGATTTGCCAAAAACTCGTTTTAATGATAAAAAAATTGAATTACAATTTAATGAATATATCAAAAATGAAGATTATACAAAAGAAATTTTATTTTCTCCACCTTTAAAATCTCCAGCAAAAGTTTTAACTTATGGAAAGAAAATTAAAATTGTACTTCCTAAAAATTTAGATGATGATTTAACCTATTTACTGACTATCGGTAAAAATATTAAAGATTTTAATGAGGGTAATACTTTAACTAATATTCTACAATTCCCTTTTACAAAATCCAATGAATTTGATACTTGTAGTATTTATGGTGAATTAGTGAAAACTCACCCCAAAATGAATCTAGATAATTATATAATCTTCTTGTATGACTATGATAGTATTACTTCTCAAAATTTTCAAAATAAAATTCCCATGTATTTTGGTTTGGTTTATGAAAATTATCAATATAAATTAAACTATGTTAAACCGGGTAAATATAAAATTTTAGCAGTTCAAGATAAAAATAATGATTTTAAATTTAATGATGGTGAAAATATAGGTATTGATGAATTAATTTCTATTGATTTGACTAAAAATTTTAAACAAGAGTTTGATTTGTTTTGTTTTCCTAATGATGTTCAAGCACCAAAAATTAAAAAATCTTATTGGAAAGATAGCTTAAATTATTGGATTGAATTTTCAGAACCCATTTTAAAAGATTCTTTAAAAATTCAAGCATCTTCTAATTATAAATTTATTGCTAATGAACAAAAATTAGAAATTTTCTTTCCTGAACCTATTAAAGATAGTATCAATATAAAATTATGGCATGTCTTAGATACATTAGGTAATTCTTTGGATACAGTTTTTAAGATTGCATTAAATAAAACGAATTCTTATTCACGAAAATTTCAAATAGATAAACCTGATGTAACACCAAAATATTGGATTTTTAAAGCTAATTCAGTATTACAAAAAAATAATTTGTCTTATATAAAAGTTTTAGATACCTTAAAAAATGATATACAGCTTCCTATTTATGTAAATGATAACTTTATAAAGATTGAAGTTGAGGGTAAAGTGGATACAGGTCAAGTTTATACAGTTTTAATTGATAGTTTATTTTTATCATATCAAAATCAGAAATTAGATTCAACACTGCAATTTAAAATTACTCATAAAATACCAGAGGATTTTTATGGATATTTAAAACTTAATATTCAATGTGATTACCCTAATTTCATAGGTTTCTTAAAAAATACTCAAACTAAAGAAACTAAAGTTTTTAAAGATAAAAATTTGATTTTTAATGATTTAGATCCTGGGAAATATCAAATTATAATAATTGATGATGAAGATGGAAACGGTTTATGGACATCAGGTAATCTTAATTCATTAAAATTACCAGAAGATATTTATATTTTTTCCCAAGAACTTGATATAAAACCCAAAATGAAAATAGAGAACTTAGAAATTAAAGTTCAGTAATTAGAAATTAAAATTATCGTAATAATTTTAATGCGTTAGCCATTCTTTGAATTCCTTCTTTTATATCTTTTTCATTACAAGCGTAAGACAAACGAATATAATCATTTGCTCCAAAAGCAGATCCTGGTATAGTAGCAACACCATAATCCACTAAATAAAAGGCTAATTCTTCTGAATTATTAATGATTTTGTTATCAGGTGTTTTTTTATTCAAATATTGGCTTATGTTTGGAAAAAAATAAAAAGCTCCACTTGGACTATCCAAAGGGATTTCAGGTAAAAGTTCTTGAAATAATTTCATTCCAAAATCTCTACGATTTTTAAAAGTTTTTACCATTTCATAAGTAGGTGTTAAATCGGAAGAAATAGCGGTAAGTGCGGCTTTTTGAGCAACAAAATTAGCACCACTTGTAACTTGACCTTGATATTTTTCACATAAATCAGCTATCCATTTTGGAGCACCTAAAAATCCAATTCTCCAGCCAGTCATTGAAAATGCCTTAGATACTCCATTAATGGTAATTGTTCTATCAAAAATTTCGGGTATTGATGCCAAACTTGAAGCAGGTTCATCATAACTAATTAATTGATAAATTTCATCAGAAATCACATATAAATTGGGATATTTTAAAATAACTTTAGACAATGCTTCTAATTCATTTTTTGTATAAATACTTCCAGTAGGATTAGAAGGTGAACTAAAAATGATTAATCGAGATTGAGGAGTAATGGCTCTTTCTAATTGCTCAGGAGTAACTTTGAAATTTTGTTCATGGGTAGTTGGAATAAATACAGGTTTTCCCTCAGCTAAATTTACCATTGCTGAATATGACACCCAAAAAGGAGTAGGAATGATTACTTCTTCACCAGGATTTACTAATGCCATAACTGCATTGAAAATTGATTGTTTTGCTCCTGTAGAAATAATTATATTTTCTGTTTTATAAGGTATTTGACTTGTAAACTGAAAATATTGAGCTACTGCTTGGCGTAATTCAAGAATTCCAGCAACAGGAGTATATTTGATTTGACCTTGTTCTAAAATTGGATAAACAGATTCACAAATATGTTTCGGTGTAGGAAAATCTGGTTCACCTAAAGTAAATGAAATAATATCCTTTCCTTGAGATTTTAATTGACGAACGTATTTTGCCATTGCTAGAGTTTCTGATTCTGAAACTTGAGTAATTCTTTGAGAACCTTTATATTCCATGATAAAATTTGAGATTGAGTAAAAAAAAATTGATTTTACAAAGATAAATATTTTTTGAAAATGTAAGAATTAACATAAAACAAAAGCATTCAAAATAATAATTTCAAAAACCTAATTTTTTTGTAACTTTGCTCATTGTAATGAGCAACTGGAAAAATCATTTTCTTTATTGGGGAGTTTTATTGGTAAAATTTCAAATTATTTTTATGTGCTCTTATGCTCAAAACTCTATTTATTTAAAAGAAGTTGAGTTTTTTGGTTTAAAAAAAACGAAACCAAAAGCATTAATTCGCTTTCTAGAATTTAGTTACGAAGATGTGATTGCAGAAAACCGTTTACATGAACTATTAGAACAATCTTCCAGAAATTTATATAATACCGGTTTATTTAACAGAATTGATATTCAAGATACTATAATACAAGATTCATTATATCTAAAAATTTTTGTAAAAGAACGATGGTATATTTTTCCGCAGCCGTATTTTCTTTTAGAAGAAAGAACATTTACAGATTTTGTTAGAGAACCATCTTCTAAGCGTTTAACTTATGGCTTGGGAGTGGATTGGCAAAATTTTACAGGAAGATTAGATAATATTTGGGCGGGTTTTACTCTCGGTTATTCTCAACGTTTTTTTGGATATTATTATTTACCTTTTGCTTTTCCTAAATCTAAATTGGATATATATTTTTATGGACTTTATCAAAAAAATAAAGAAGTAAACATTGGTTCTCATGAAGGAAAAATTGAAAGACATTTTTTAGAAAATAATGATTTTCAAGAAACACATAGGTATCTTTTTTCGGTTTCAAAGAGGTTTTCTAATATCAAAAAAGCAACTTTTGAAGTGGCTTATACTTATAAATCATTTCATGACTCATTATATATTTTCCGAACAAATTATTTAACCAATTATCATGGAGTTGAATATTATCCCACTTTTCGTTTAGTTTATCGTTATGATAAAAGAGACGTTTTTGCTTTTCCTTTAGAAGGATATAAATTTTTTGCTTCCGCTGAATATAATGGACTAGGAAAATTCAGTACTACAAATTTTATTAAGTTAAGATTAAATTATTCTCGGTTTCATCCAATAGGAAATCGATGGAATTTTGGTTATGCAGGTTATTTTCATCAGGCTTTTGGATACAAAATTCCTTATTATGATAAATTTTTCTTAGGATTTGGTGATTTTTTGAGAGGTTATGAAAAGTATATTATTGATGGTACAACTATTTTTATGGCAAAAACCGATTTAAAATTTGCTATTATTCCCAAAAGAATGACATCTTCAAAACGCTTACCAGGTAAATTTAAAGATTTTCCTTTTGGTGTTTATTTAGTTTGGTTAAATGATTTAGGAATGGTAAATGACATTAGTTTTAATAATGATGACCATTTTTTAAAAGATCGTTGGCTTTATAGCACAGGTTGGGGATTACAAATTCCATTTATCTATGACTCTTTGGTTCGTTTTGAATATACTTATAATCATTTAAAACAGTGGAATTGGTTTTTTGATTTAGTGATACCATTAAGATAAATAAAAAATTAGCTAATCATTAAATAAAAAAACTCCTTACAAATGTAAGGAGCCAAGAAACAACAAATGAAATTTATTGTTTATCGGGTGTTTCTATAATGTTTTCTTTTAATTCAGGTGCTAGCTTATCTTCTTTAATTTCATTACCATTTTCATCTGTAAAAGTGATAATTTTTGTAGAATTTTGTTGTAAAACTACACGATAAGCTTTTTGATTGTTTTTAGCATGGTAAACTCTTTGGGAAGCCTGAATTTTGTAACCAGGAAAACGTTTTAATACAGCATCTTTAATATTTTGAGGCAATCCTTTTTCTCCTTGTAACATAGTCATAGAACCTTTAATTTCTCCACTTTCTTTTATACGACAATGAGTTATAAATCCCTCTTTATCTTTAAATCTTGCAACAAAAATTTCAGGCCTGTCTTGATTACCTTTTCCATTTCCTTGATTGCCTTTATTACCTCTTTCTGCAATAAACCATTTTTCTACAGTAGTACCAGGAAATAATCTTTGTTGAGAATCTTTGACAACCTGAGGTACATCATTAGTTTCTACTAAATTTTTATTCATCATTTTGCCGCCGCCACCATTTTTCATGTTAGGTTGAGCATTTAAAGATGAGTTTAGGTTTAAAAACAAACCAATTACCATGAAGAACCAAACTATTTTTTTCATTTTTTTTAAATTTAAAGTCATTAGTGAATTATCAAACTTTATGCCAACTAAAATAAAACAATGTTTTATAACAAAATTTAAAAATATGGAATGACCAGTAGTATTTTAATTGAATCAAAAAAGACAAGAATAAAAAGCATTTATAAAGTTGTTTTTGAAAAAACATTCCGATTTTGTATTTTCGCATTTTATTTAAATTTTTTACATTTATCATGAACCTTGCTTCACTTCAAAAAGAAGTATATCAAAATATAAGAGAAGTACCAGATTTTCCAATTCCCGGTGTACTTTTCAAAGATATTAGTCCATTATTACTAAAGCCAAGTTTAGTAAAAAATATAGTTTTAGGATTATGTGAACCTTTTCGTAATCAAGGAATTACTAAAATTATAGGAATTGAAAGTCGTGGTTTTATTTTAGGGAGTTTGATGTCTCAAGAATTAAATGCAGGTTTTGTGATAGTAAGAAAAAAGGGGAAATTACCACCACATAATTTGGAAGTTAGCTACGATTTAGAGTATGGCTCTGCAATTATTGAAATGCCAGAATTTGCCATTCAGAGTGATGACGTGGTTTTAATTCATGATGATTTATTAGCAACGGGTGGTACAGCTTCAGCTGCAGCTCAATTTGTTCAACAAAAAAATGCAAAATTGGCAGGATTTTCTTTTTTGATAAACTTAAAAGATTTAGGTGGATATGAAAAATTATTCAAGATTTCATCAAAAATTGAATACTTAATTGAATATTAAACAAAAATTGAATACTAGATAGATATGGGATTAAAATGTGGTATAGTAGGATTACCAAATGTTGGAAAATCAACGCTTTTTTCTGCGTTAACCAATATACAAAACGTAGCAGCCAATTATGAGTTTGCTACAATAGACCCTAACATCGGGATTGTTGATGTTCCAGACAAACGTTTAGATGAACTTGCAAAAATCGTAAACCCTCAACGAGTAGTTTATGCAAATGTTGAATTTGTAGATATAGCTGGACTTGTAAAAGGTGCAAGTAAAGGAGGGGGTAGAGGAAATGCATTTTTAACACATATACGTGAAGTAGATGCTATTGTTCATGTAATTCGTTGTTTTGATGATCCTAATATTGTTCGTTCTTCTGGGCCTATTGATCCTGTTTTAGACAAAGAAATTATTGAACTTGAACTTCAAATTAAAGATTTAGAAACACTTAGTTCTCGAATAGGTAAAGTGGAAAGAAGCGCAAAAGCTGGTGATGCTAAAGCAAAACAAGAATTAGCAGTATTTCAAAAATTTAAAGAACATATAGAGCAAGGTAAAAATGCTCGAACTTTAGAAGCTACAGAAGAAGATAAAGAAGTAATCAGCGATTTATTTTTACTAACCATGAAGCCTATGATGTATGTAGCAAATGTTGATGAATCTTCTTTACATCAAGATAATGATTATGTGAAAGCATTAAGAGAATCGGTTAAAAATGAAAATGCTCAAGTCTTAAGAATATGTGCTGCATTAGAAGCTCAAATTGCTGAAATTACAGATAAAGAAGAAAAACAAATGTTTTTACAGGAATATGGTTTGAATGAATCAGGATTAGATAAATTGATACGTTCTGCTTTTGATTTGTTAGGTTTACAAACTTATTTTACAGTGGGTGTTAAGGAAGTAAGAGCTTGGACTATCAAAAAAGGTGCTAAAGCTCCTCAAGCTGCAGCCGAAATTCACTCGGATTTTGAAAAACATTTTATTCGTGCTGAAGTAATCAAATATGATGATTATATTCAATATCGTTCAGAAGCTTCAATCAAAGAAGCCGGTAAAATGGCTGTTCAAGGAAAAGAATATGTTGTTCAAGATGGTGATATAATGCACTTTTTAACTTCTGCATAAGTTGGATAAAGATTATAAGTTTAAAGGGTTAAGAGAAAAACTCGTAAAAGAATTAAGGAAAAAGGGAATCTCTGATGAACAAGTACTTTTTGCTATAGAAAAAGTAAAAAGACACCTTTTTGTTGATGAATTAATTCAAGAATCTGCATACGAAGATAGGGCATTACCTATCCTTCTAAACCAAACCATTAGCCAACCATATACCGTTGCTTTCCAATCTCAACTTTTAGAAGTAAAAAAAGGATTAAGAGTATTAGAAATTGGACTAGGTTCTGGTTACCAAGCAGCTGTTTTATGTGAAATGGGTGCTATTGTATTTTCTGTGGAAAGGTTAAAAGAATTGGCTTTATTAACAAAAGAAAAATTAAAAAATTTGGGCTATGATGTTCAAATTAAAATCGGAGATGGAACTTTAGGTTGGCAAACCTTTGCACCTTACGATAGAATTTTGGTTACTGCCGCTAGCCCTCAAGTTCCTGAAACCTTACTAAAACAGCTAAATATTGGAGGTATCTTGGTAATTCCTGTAGGGGATAGGGATAGTCAAAAAATGTATAAAGTTATAAAAACTCAAGAGATAACCTTCGAAACCCATATTTATGATGATTTTAAATTTGTTCCATTAATTGGAGATAAGGGTTGGAAAGAATAAATTTCCATCAAATAAATTAAAAATTTATAGAATGGTCTTAAAAATCTTCAAAATATAAAAGGGTTAGATTTACTTTTCTAACCCTTTTTATTAACTACTTTTTATGTTTAATACCGATAACCATTATATCATCAACTTGTTCTGCATTACCTTTCCAATTGAGAAATTCTTGTTTTAAAATTTCTTGTTGTTTTTTTAAAGGTTCTTGATGAATTTCTAATAATTTTTGGCGAAATCTACCTAATTGGTATTTTTGATTATCAGGATTGAACTGGTCTGCATAACCATCGGAAAATAAGTAAAATATATCACCATCTTCCAAAAACATTTCATGGGTAGAAAAGAACTTTTCGGGTTCACGACCACCAATAGGCTTTTTATCACCTTTGTAAATAATAACTTCTTGGTCTCTTAATAAATAAACGGGTCTCAAAGCAGATGCAAGAGTGAGTTTGCTATTTTGAGGTTCATAACGAACAATGGCAATGTCCATACCATCTAATACTTGGTTATCTGAACCTTGCTTTAAGGATTCATGTATTTCTTTATGCAAAATGGATAAAATTTTAGCAGGCTCATATACACCACTATCCACAATTTTATTGAGCATAGAAATTCCAATCATACTCATTAAAGCACCTGGAACACCATGACCAGTGCAATCCCCACCAGCAATTAAAAGTTGATCATTTTTTTCATATACCCAATAAAAATCGCCACTTACCACATCTCTGGGCATGTATAAAACAAAACAATTGTTTTCAAATATCGTACGTATTTGCTGGTCTTTGGGTAGCATAGCTTGCTGTATCCGCTCTGAATACCTCAAACTGTCCATGATTTCAGCGTTCTTTTCTTCAATAATTTGTTTTTGTTCTGCAATTTCACGAGTTCTTTCTTCAACTTTTTGTTCTAATATTTGATTTTCTTGTTCTATTTTTCTTTTTTCTTCCTCTAATTGGCGTAATTTATATTTTGTATAGAAATAAGCGGCTGTAACAAAAATGCTAATTACAAATAGATAAAACCACCAGCTTCTCCAAAAAGGATATGCAACATGAATTTGAAATGAATGAATTTCGGAAATTTCGCCGTTGGGCAAAATTGCTTTTAGTGCAATAGAATATTTACCAGCGGGTAAATTATATAAAATCCAATCTTTACCTTCAACAAGTGTCCATTCACCGTTGTTTATGCTAACAAAGTATTGTACGGCATCGGGGTTAAACAAATTAGAAGTTGCTAACTTTATATTAATGTTATAATCTCCATAAGGAAGATAAAGTTGATTATCATTAATTAATGAATCTTTGTAGACAGTTCCCCAAAAGGATTTTCCAGTAACCACATAACCACGAACATAAACTTGGCTTCCACTTTTAGGACTTTCTTTGTAAAATTTTAATAGTGATTTTTTACCTGATAATAAATACTGCTGATTATCTTCATGAATAAAAGAAGGTACATCATCTAATAAACGACTGTAATATAAAGTATCCCATGAAGAATTGGAATTGAAAGCTAATATTAATGATTTTGAAAATAAGAATAAACCTTCATTAGATGGAATTATTTGATAATTAGAGGGTAATGCTAAATTCATAGATACAGGCTCATGATCAATTTTGTAAATAATTTTTGGAGACAAGCCAAAAATTTGATTTTGAAACTCTTTTAAATAAATATTTTCTTCACTTTCTAAAAACCATTTAGCATTTTGTAAATTATAAGAAGTTTTAAAATAGCCTTTGGTTGTACCCCCAAAAATTTCATTTCCTTGTATTACTAAACTATTTATAAAACGACCAGAATTGAAAGTATTAGAAACTTCCCATAACTTTCCATTTTTTTGTAACTGTAAAACCTTTTGGTTATTCGTTATCCAAATATTTCCATTTTGTTCAACGATTTTGTAAGTTAAAACGGGTAATTTGAATTCAATTTTTTTATCAATGATTTCATAAAAACCTTTTTGAGTTCCTACATAAACTCTGTTAGAAACGATTTTTATATCATAAACTATTTCTGATATTCCTTGAATAGGGCGAAAAACTAAATATCTTCTGTAATTTTCTGCTGATTTGATATTGACTTGGTTTACATTTTCTTGATAGGTGTATTTTTTTTCTTCAACAATAGTTTGTTTTTTATCTTCTTGAACAATGTTAGAATTGGATTTATCTTCTTCGGTATTATTCTTTGCTTTTTTATCTTTTTTAGAAAATTTGTCTTTAAGTTTATTAAATAATCCCTTTTTTTCTGTTTTTTCTTCTTTTTGACCTTCTGTTTTCTCTTTTTTTGTTTGGTTATTGGGTTTTGGGTCTTGTGTATTTTTTACTACATTTTCACGTTTGATGATTGTTTTACTTACAGAGAAAGATAACATTTCAGATTCTTTGGGTATTTCATAAGATAAATAAAAAAGACCATTATCAGTACCCACCCAAATTTGTTCTTGATTTTTTGCCAAAGAGTGTATATTTCCAACTAATCCCACTGCATTCGTATAATCTTCAAATTTTTTACTCCAATAAATTCTAGAAAAATGAAATGGATGAACCAACCAAATCCCTTGATTTTTATCTAAAAATATGGAATGACTTTCATTGTCTGGTAAACCATGTATTGTACTAATTTGCTGTTGAATGGCACCATTCTTTTTGTTAATAATTAATAAACCTTGGTTATTAGTAGCAGCAATAATTTCATCATCTACAACAGTAATTCCATGAATAAAAGTATTTTTAGCAGAATTGTATTGACCTAAAAGTTTAAAATTAAGGTTTTCGTAAATGTAAACCGCATTATCTAATGTAACTAAATAAAGTGCTTCAGGAGTAGAAAAATAATTTTGTAAATATTGATTTTCAAATAATTGGCTATTTTGGACTGGTTCTAATTCATAATTATTAGGATTAATACTCAAAAAACCTAATGATGGGTCTAAAACCCAAATTTCATTTTTATGTTTCAGCATACCACCAAAAATCCCTTCGCTTGGTACTTTAATAGATTTTTGATTTTTTTCTTTTAATGATATTACCAAGATTTCCTCTTCAGAATACAAATAAAGATTTTGATTAAGAAACTCAATTTGGCTAAATTTAGATTTTAATTCTAAAAACTTTTCTGGTTTATAAGGCAGTTGCTCTAAATTGGAAATTATACCAATATAGTTATCAGCAATGAAAAAAATTTGATTTTGAATTACTATAAAATCATTTACAGAACCCTCAGTAGAAGTATTAAACCAATTTTTCCCATCAAAACCCAATATGCCATGAGAATTAGAACAGAAAACTAATCCATTAGGAGCTATACCCAATTTGCCTATAGGATTTGTTTGTTTATGAAGTTCTGTTTGGAAAGTTTTAACATAATAATAACCATTTTGAGCTTTTAAAATTTGAAAAATTAAACTCAAAAAAAATAAAATTTTTTTCATAAAGAAAATTTGCGCAAATTTATAAGGAATTTTTGATGTCAATCATACCCAATCCAAAATCTGTATATTCACCAAGACCAGCATCCCACGCAAATTCAATCAATTCTTTAGAACCAGAAAGTTTCATTTCGAATTCAAATCCTCTTACTTTTAGACCGGGTTTTATTGCATCTAAACTAATCATAATCGTTCTAGAAAGCATTTCTTTAACTTCACAATGAAAATCAGAATTTTCTGGTAATTTTCCATTTATTTTCTGGTATTTATCAATTAATGAATTTTTTAAAAGCTCTTCATAATTATTGTAATTAGGGCTTAAAAACAAAGTTCTATCTTCTTCACTTTTTGTTGCACAAACGGGGGTTAAAGTTTTGAAAATTACTTCATTATTGAGATTGGGTTTAGGAATCCATTCTATACTATCAATCCAAAGTTCACAATTTGAAAATTTATCTTCAAAAATTAATTTTTTACCTACAAAAATACTAGGATCAAATTTTTGTTCCGTTGCAATAGAAAAAATCCAATAAATAGGAAATTCATGAAACTCAAATCTATCTAACCTCTTTTGAAAATGATTAGAAAAAGGTTTGCCAAAATTAAATGCTTTATAATCAATATTTTCTTGATTTAATATATTTTCAAACCATGATTTAATTTCTGAATGATAATAAATAGGCAAAAGCGCAGGTCGATTCTTTGTTTGAAAATGAAACTGAATTCTCATCATTTTTAAAACTATTTGAATTACAAATTTATAAATTATACACTTACAAAAATCTTTTTTATCAATACTTTGTGGAAAAAACAAATCAATGTTTATAAGTTATAACCTTCAATTACTTTTGCTAACAATTTGTTAGTCAATAACTAATATTCATTTTGTTTTATAAAAATGTTTATGAATTTTGTTTTCTATTAACATACTTTTGTTAATTTTGTAGGTATTAGTAACATGATAAACATAAATCTAAATCATAAATCCTTGTTAACTTTTATGATGATTTTGTTTGTATTAATTTTGTTGAATGGCTGTGCAATCTCACCCAATAGGATTGTTACATCACTTTTCGAAAAAGAAGATACTTGTGACATATATATTTCTGACTATAAACTTTTGGAAAAAATCTATAACAAAGAGTACATTCAATATGAATTTCAACCTGATGATGTTATAGCAGAAATTGGAGCAGGAAATTTCTTTTTTTCATTGAGTAATATGTGTTTTAAAGATAGATTAACCTTTTATGTCCAAGATTTGAATATGAGGTGTTTAAATGATGAACTTTATCAAAAAGGAAAAGAACATTTTACTAAACTTCGTGGTGAAGGACCTCTTAAAGGAAATATCTATATTGTTCAAGGTGATACCAACCAGTCTAATTTACCCAAAAATACTTTTGATAAAGTGGTATTAAGATTAGTTTATCATGAATTCAAAAATCCTGAACAAAATTTAAAAGATGTATATGAAATTTTAAAACCTGATGGTATTTTATACGTGGGTGAAGATATTATGAAAAAACGAAATAAAATGAAAAAATGTGGTCTTCATAGAACTCAAGAAAATTTAATCCGAGAAATTGAAAATGGAGGATTTAAATTAGAAAAAATTGCTTATCAAACAAAAAATGAACAATATAAACTTTTTAAGTTTGTAAAAAACTAGGTTTATTTTTAAAAGCAAAAATCTCCCACAAACCATTTTAAGTTTATGGGAGATTTTTGTTACTCTAATTTTTTTATTCAAATTCTACTTTATTGAACCAAAGTTCTTTACCATTACTCTAAGCCAATATTTTTCAATATTCCCGTAAAGTATTCCTGAGCTATTAAATTCACTAAAATAAATCCAAGAATTTTTATCCTTGTGATTTTTGTAGTTCCTTGATTCAAGAATGACTCGCATAAACCTTGTACTATTTTTTTGACTTAGTCAGGCTTTAATAATAATGGACTGATGTCCTTAAATAAAACACCCGGAACTTCTCTTATATTTTCATAAATTTCTTTTTGAAGTGTAGAAAGTTCATAAGCTTTAATTACAGTACGAAAATACAGCAATCAAATGATTTTTAAAAACTGTTTTGCTCCGCTCCTTAGAAAAGACTAAAAAACTTTGTAAAAGATAGATAAAAATTCCAATAGGCTTATTTAATCAATATTAACTTAAAAAGTAGATATTAAAAGCTTGTTTAGCTTTTTTGTTGAGAGAGGAAATTTTTATTTTACTCGTTGAAGCTTCCATTCTTCAAAATAATCACTACTTGTGTCACCTTCATTACTCTTTCCCATGATCCACCAACGTTCTTCTTTTTTGGATAAAACATCTCTGTTCATAATTAAGTGTAATTTAATAAGAGGTCCTATTCCCCATAAATTAATTCTTTTTTGGTAACTATCAGGGTCCCAAAAGATGACCGATTTTCCTGAATAATCAGACGGGATAGGTGCAAATACTATATTAAAGTGCTGCATAACTGCAGAATATTTTAATAATATGTTATCAAAGTATAATTGGGGAAAAGGTTCATCTTGGTCATAATTAGGCTCGAACAGTTCAAAAGTAGTTATATTAAAAAGGGTAGTATCTTGGATAGTTTTTCCTTCGGCATCGTATTGAACAATGTGCAGTTCTTTGAGCTGGTATTTTCCTGCCATTTTTTTCATGATTTTTTCTACTGCTATTGAGGGTCTATCATAATGTTTACAGCCTCCTTGCAAAAGCAGTCCTAAAACTAAAAGAAATATTTTCCATGTAGTTTTCATAAACTTATATTTTAATTATTAATTATCATGAAGATTAGTAATTCCGATACCGATAGATACAGAGAATATCCAGCCGCTAGGCATTTTATACAAATTTTTATAATTGGTATTAGGATTAGGGGCAAAAGAAAAATTTTGTGGGATTTCCCCATCGCTATAATAACTTCCCCCCGTAGCTGTGCTAGATAATTTATCATACAAGGGCAGTAGTTTTTCGGTTTGAGAATCTTTGGGTGAAATCATTTTTTGGGCTTTGAGTACCAAAGTAACAAATTTGAAATTAAGATTGATTCTCGCTCCATAATTGAACTGGGCTGCAGAGCGAGTAGAGTAAATACCATTAAAGACCTTGTCTTGTGCATAGCTGATGTAACCGTTTTGATGGTATTTATACCCTGAGGAAAATTCTCCTTTGAGTTGATGTAATCCCATAACAACACCTATACCGAATATTCTTTGAATCGGCATCACTATATCAAATCCAAAATTAATATGCGTAAAATCTAAATCAATAATTCTTTGGTCTTGATTTTTTAGCGTAGCAGTAGTTTGCGCTTTGACTTTAGACCATAGAACATTCATTGTTAAAACTTGAATAAAAAATTCTATACCATGAGAAAAAGCTGCTTTGTACTTCAAATTATTTCCTAAAGGTTCTAATAAATTCGGCTGTACAGTTTGGTTATAGTATTGAAAAAAATTTTCTAATGATTCCCATTGCATTTTATGGGGAATATTCACTCCCAACAAATAATAGATTCCTGCAAATATATCGTTTTTTTTACTTGAACTTAGTAACTTTTTACGGGGATAATACCCTTCCAATAAATGCTCATTTTTATCTGATATATTTTGATTAGAAGCATATTGAAAAGATAACTGCGAATATCCTTCCGTATAATACATTAATAAAAATACAATTTTTATGAAAAAATTAGTTCTCATAAACATACAAAAATAATAAAGTTATTCTCTAAAAAAATCATTGGTTTTCATAGTAATCCATTATTTTGTTTTTTTTTATTCAAATTCTACTTTATTGAACCAAAGTTCTTTACCATTTCTATTAGAACCAATAAAGATGTAGGTTTTGTCATTGACATAATTGATAGGGAATTTATCATCAAGGAAAGCTTTTTTTCCTCCGAACTCAACAAAAGGTTCTGCGGATTTTCCGCCTTCTTTTATTCTTGCAATACGAGGATAAAAAAGCGATCTATAAGCTTTCATTCCTGCAACTTCATAGATAATCCAATATACATCTTTGGTAGTAGGGGAATTCAATAAGCTATGATTAGAAGGCTGGTACATGTTGTATTTATTTTTATCTCGCATGATAGTAGCAAAATTTGAAAGTAATTGCCCTTGGGAATCAAAATAAAAACATACCATTTCTCCCATAGTAACTTTTTTGCCTATTTTTTTCTTTTGTCCCGTAACTAGGATGTGTCCTGATTTTGCTTGATAAATATCTCCAATACTTAAAGCTCCTCCAGCATAAGGTTTCCCTTTTTTATCTTGTGGGATAGCAATAAATTTGCTTTTAAATTCTTCTGCTTTTACAACTGATATCCAATCAATTTCTTTGTTTGAAATTTTCATAACTTGAAAACCTTGAGGTTTAGTAGCGTGTGGGCTTAGATAAGAAGCATTATTATGAGGCATATAAACAAAAGATCCTATAGATTTAGTAAATTTAGACTTTGATAGCACACCTACCGCTATCATACTGCCGTCTTCTAGTTCTACCAAATCATCTATCACCCAAGTTGCATCTATAGGTGCAGGCTTTTGAAATCTTCTTTGAGTATTTCCATCATAATCTACTTCAAGATATTCTAACTGGTTATCAGCACGATGGAATATATAGGCTATGTTACCATTAGAAAGGATTTTATGAAATATAGGTGCCGCTTGTACATCAAAAGTTAAAGGAACTTCATTGACCTTTTCTAGCTTATTGACATCAAATTTTTGAAAAGTATAAGCTTTTCCCCAATTTTTGGCGTCTTTTATTCCTCCGGCTACTAAACCTAAAAACACTACTGTTCCTTGATTTCCAGACATTACTTGTTTATTTCCTCCGTTAAGCAGGGTATTCAATGCAGCTGCACCATTTGCTTGCCTTGCATTATAAACATTAAAAGAAATAGAACGCGTATAGGTCTCAATGGTGTTATTGGTCCAATAATTCACGAGTTTAATTTTTTCTCCTTCATCTCCTTTAGGTTTTACTCTTTCTTCTACTTTAAAACGGTCATCACAAAGACCTGTGTCCCAGTTATAATACCTATGTATGTATCCTTTTTTAAATACAACTTGTCCTGACATATTAGGTTCTACGGTTAATAAGGGTTCTTTACTTTCAGGACACATATCTAATGAAAACTTTAATTTGTACTTTTCCTTTATCAATTCATAATCTTCTTCTATGTTCTCTGCATTTTTTAAGTTAAAATCTAAATCAAACGTTAAAACTTCCGCTTTGATTTTTTTTAGGGTAGATTTTGTTAAAAAATACAATCGCATTTCATTTTTGGCTTCATCAATTTGCACTTCTTTAAGATTTGTGATTTTCGCTTTACCTGCTGGGTCGTAATAAACTTCTTTTAAAGATTTTTGTGCATTTAATGAACCTACAATTAATAATGTACTAATTACACTTAATGCTACTTTTCTTTTCATATATTTTTTGATTAATAGGGTTTAAAACCGAGACTTTCTAAAGGTATTCCTTTTTTACACGCTTCACAAGCTATTTCCATGACGTCTTTTTCCCAGGTAACTCTCGTTCCTTTGTAACCTGTATTGGTTTTCCAATTATATTCGTAATAATAACGTTTTTGATCATCAACAATAATTTTTACTGTTGCAATGTTTCCCATAACTGATTGGCTGTAAGCCTTTATAACACACTTGTTATCATTAGGATTGTAAACCATCATGCTTTGCCCATACATGTTGAAGCCAACAATACATAATAAAACTGCCAATAAATTTTTCATAATAAACTCCTTGTATTCAGGCTACAAAAATATAGCAATTTTTTCTAATATTTTAACCCAAAAAAGCGAAATTCTTACTTGGAATATTCTTTATTTGATTTGAGCTTTTCTTGACATTTTTTATTTTTTTACTGCTCTATTGTAGTTTAAGACTCTTTTGTAATTTAGTGACCTCAAAATACGACTTTTAGGAAATTTTTTGGTAGGCAGGTTTGAGAACTGTATTTCATGGGCAGGTTTCATTGTCTAAATCTAGGATTCTATTTACTCATTTTTCAATTAGGCAAGAAAGTTCTTTCCGATTTTATGAAAAAATGCTTTGCTTTAGGGCTATAAGAGCAACAATAGTAAAAGCTTTTAGTTATCAAAATGATTATATTTGCAATCAAAACCATTAATCAATAATTAAATTTACAATGCTTTTAGATAATAAAACCAAAAACTTACATAACGAACAATATAAAGTATTTGACTTTATCAAAGCGAACACAGACAGCGGCAGGCTTGACCTTGTTACCGGTTACTTTTCCGTGAACGCTTTGGCAACGATGCACAATGAAATCAATTACGTGATAAAATTCCGCCTGATTTTGGGGAATCTTATGCAAGATGAAACTCAATTCAATAAAATAATTGACTTGTTGAATGGCAATACGAGTATTCATTCAATAATTACGTTAAGTAAAGCTGCAAAAGAAGCTGTTGAGTTTTTGAAACAAGACAAAGTGGCTATTAAAAGTATTCAGAAGAATTTTTGCCATGCAAAAGCCTATCTCTACACCGATGATATAGCGAGAACAAAAAACTACTTTATTGTAGGAAGTTCTAACTTGACCGATGCAGGGCTGGGCTTAAAAGAAAGCGCCAATATTGAATTGAACATCGCCAAACATGACTATGAAGATGAATTCAAAAATCTTTCAAAATGGTTTCAGGAATTATGGGATAAAGTAGCATCAGAAAAAATAGAATTGCCCGATAAAACCACTCTACAAGTAAAAGAATACATCATTGAATTGATTAAAAACCTCTACAAAGAATACACGCCCTATGACCTATATTACAAAGTCCTTTATGAAATGTTTAAGGACGATATCATTGATTTATCAACTGATGCTGACTTCAAACGTGAAATTGCTCACTTAGAAGAGACTGTTATCTATAAAACGCTTTTTTCATATCAACAAAAAGGAGTTATCAGTCTAATTAAGATGTTGCAGAAATACAACGGAGCGATTTTAGCTGATGCAGTGGGCTTGGGAAAAACCTGGACAGCGTTAGCTGTAATGAAATATTTTGAACTGAAAGGTTATACCGTTCTTTTACTTTGTCCCAAAAAACTTTCAAACAATTGGCAGCAATACAAAGTAGGTCAACAAAGTCGTTTTGAAAAAGATGAAATGGAATTTTATATTCGTTATCATACTGATTTGCAAGAAGGGCGTTTAGACAGGTACCCCGATAAAACCCTACGTTATTTCCAAACTAGACCCAAATTGCTCATTGTCATTGACGAAAGCCACAACTTACGTAACGACAAGTCTTCACGATACCAATTTCTCGTTAGTGAATTACTGTTGCCTGAAAACAAAAGCAGAGAAGTGAAAGTATTGCATTTATCCGCTACGCCCATCAATAACAAGTTGATAGACATCCGTAATCAATTCAAACTGATGACCAAAGGACTAGATGATGGTTTTAAAGAAACAGACTTACAAATTGAAAGTTTAGAAAGCATTTTCAGAACTGCACAAAAAGACTTCAGCGAATGGGCTAAAAACAAAAATAGAAAAATTGCTGATTTTATTGCTAAACTTCCCAAAAAATTTGAAAAGTTGACCGATGGTTTAATTGTAGCAAGAACACGAAAACTGATTGAAGGAGAGTTCGGAGCAATGAACTTCCCGAAAAAAGAAGCCCCTATCAACGAGTTTGTAACCCCCGAAAACATTGGCGAATTAAAATCATTTGACGATATACTGAACGCAATTTCTATAAATCTTACAGCCTACCGCCCAGCGAATTATATTCAAAATGTTACGCCCAAAAGTGTGCTAGAAGATGAACAGCAACGCCAAAAGTTCCTTGTTAAAATGATGTATATTCTTTTGGTGAAAAGGTTGGAATCCAGTTGGTTTTCTTTTAAAGGCACAGTTGAAAACATTTTAAATCATCATATCAATGCCTTGAATAAAGTGGAGCAGTATGTTCAAAGTAAAACCGATATTACCATTGAAGAGAATTTGACTGAAGAAGAAAAAGAAGAAATAGAAGAAACAGCCGCCGAAATAGGCAATGAAACCCAAGAACCCCTTACACTTGGCAAAAAAAGCCCCATTCCACTTTCCGCCATCACACATCTTGACCTATTCATAAAACATTTAAAAGCCGATATCCAAAAACTCTCTACGCTGAAAGCTCATCTGGATAAGTACGAAGCCGACTTTAATGATAAAAAGGTAGAAGATGAAAAACTCAATAAATTGATTGAACACATTACCAATAAGCAAAAAAAATCGGATAACAAAAAAGTCTTAGTGTTTACTGTATTTAAGGACACTGCAAAGTTTCTTTATGATGAATTAAAGAAAAGGGGCATTCTTCATGTGGCTTTTGTTTCGGGAAATATCAGCGAGACTTTTGATGGCTATTCAGGTAATAAATTTGAACCCATTTTGGAACGCTTCGCACCTTTCACCAAACTGTATAACGAAAAAGACTGGTCTGAATTGTATTTACGTTGTTTCGGTTCAAATTCTGAATATTTCCAACAAGGCAAATGGAAAGTACCTTACGAAAAATGGTTAGAAATCATTAAACAACACGATAAAACCACTTACCAAAAAATTCAAAATCCGATTGATGTTTTAATTACTACCGACTGTTTAAGCGAAGGACAAAACTTACAGGATTGCGATATGGTCATTAACTACGATATACATTGGAACCCTGTTCGGCTGATTCAACGAATGGGACGTATTGACCGTATCGGTTCGCCTAATAAAACCATTACAGGCATTAACTTCTGGCCTGGCAAAAACTATGAAGACTATCTCAACCTAAAGTCAAGAATAGAAAACCGAATGGCTTTAATGACAGTAATAGGAACAGAACTAGACGACAAAATGACTCCCGAGTTGCAAAAAATGGTAGAAGAAAACCCACTCTTGCCTAAACAAGCCCAAAAGATGTTAGAGCAGTTACAAATCACTTGGGACGACGTAGAAACCAGTGATGATACCTTAGGCTTAAATGACCTTTCCTTAGAACAATTCCGACAAGAACTGTTTGAGTTCTTAAAAAAGAACGAAGAGTTTTTTAAAAAAATACCCAACGGAGTTTTTACAGGTTTCAGGTTCAAGCCCAACAAAAAATACCCATCCCTGCCCGAGAGTATCGTAGCGGTATTAGGTTATCCCAAACGACCTGATGAAGTTTTAGAACATACTTATAAAGAAATTTATTTATTGCATCAAAACATTGAAAGCGGAAGCAGTGACTCTTTACTTTTAAGCAACAATCAAGAAATACTCACTTTGCTTCGCAACCATAAAATGGAAGCCCGTTATGTGCCGAAAAGCATCGAGGAAGGCGATAAAGCCGTTTTGCAAAAATTGGCAGATGCCTTAAGCGATTGGATAAAAGCCCAAGCTATGCCCATAGCCGTAAATCAAATTCAAGGACTATTCGCAGGAGAAATCATTCCCCAAAAAATCAATCCTGAACAAAAGAAACTAGAAGAAAAGTTTAAAGCAGAAAATTTTGATTTAATCAATTGGTTTATCATTTCTCATAAATAAACAAATATGAATCTGAACCTATTCAACACAGCCAATCTTTTTGAAGCAAGTACTCACTTGTTTGAGCAATTAGGGATTAAACTTAATTCCCATACTGCTGAAGCCTTACCTGCAAAAGATTTATTGAAAAGCTTTTATAAAGAAAACGATGTTTTTCATTCTATTAAAAGCACTTATTTTATTGGTATCATTGATGATAGTATTTTTCAAGACTCCTTGACTGAAAATCAATACAGTATACATAATGCCATTGAACAAGGGAATAAAAACTACAATGGTCTGATGTTTTTTGCTTTGGAATTATCAAGATATCTTACACGAACCGAAATTTCTGAGCTTACCCGAGCTTTCAACCGCATCAGTCAAAAAATGCCCATAGCCCTGCTCTTAAAGTATCCCCCAATATCCCCGATGAACGAACCCCTAACATCCTTGCTGAAGGACCTCAACACACCCCCATTAAAGGAAAAAAACTCATATTTTATCTCAATAGCCATCAGCGAACGCTTTAAATACCTACAAAACTGGCGACAAGGTGAAAAAGTGGGAAAAGTCATTATTCTGCGTGATATAAACACCCAAAATCCCCATGCAGGACATATCCGAATATTGCAAGATTTAGTAAAACCTGTGGGCGTTACCACTTATGAACAACTGCATCAGCATTGGTTACAAGTGCTAGATGTAGAGATACTCAACAAAAAATTCTTCCAAGAACTTTCTAACTGGTACTTTGCCGCTATGAAGGAAGTTACTTTTCCTGATGATTTGGAAAAGAATGAAGAACTACGCAATGCTACTAACCTTATCCGTTTGATTACTCGTGTAATATTCATTTGGTTTATTAAAGAAAAACAATTAGTTCCCGCTTCGCTTTTCCAAAAAGAATTTATATCAACCATTATAAAAGACTTTAATAAAGACAAACAATCGCATAACTACTACAACGCCATTTTGCAAAACCTTTTTTTCGGTACCTTGAACCAAAAAGTAGAAGAACGTAAATTTGCCAAAGAAGGCAACTATATTATCAATAAAGAAGAATACGGTGTAAAAAATCTGTTCCGTTATGCCGACCTGTTTACCATTTCAGAAAAAGAAGTATTAGAATTATTCAGAAACGTTCCTTTTTTGAATGGTGGTTTATTCGACTGTTTAGATAAACCCAATGAAAAAAACAAAATCCTATATGTAGACGGCTTTAGCCGAAACTCTGATAAGAAAGCTAAGGTTCCTGATTATTTATTTTTTGGCGAAGAAACAGAAACCGACCTGAACGAAATCTATGGAACTAAAAATAAAAAATATAGCTTCAGGGGCTTAATACACCTGCTCAATAGTTATAAGTTTACCGTTGCTGAAAACACCCCCATAGAAGAAGAAATTGCTCTTGACCCTGAACTATTAGGCAAAGTATTTGAAAACCTCTTAGCAAGTTATAACCCCGAAACCCAAACTACCGCAAGAAAACAAACAGGTAGTTTTTATACTCCTCGTGAGATTGTCAATTATATGGTCGAAGAATCATTAGTTGAGTACCTAAAAGGTGCTGTGAGAATCTCTGCTCATGAAACCTTCGAAGAACGTTTGAGAGATTTACTTTCTTATTCCGAGAACCCCAATCCCTTTAATCAAGAAGAAACTAAAGCCCTTATTAAAGCCATTAGCGACTGTAAAATATTAGACCCTGCTTGTGGTTCCGGCGCTTTCCCTATGGGAATTTTACATAAAATGGTGCATCTCCTCCAAAAACTTGACCCACTGAACCAATACTGGAAACAAATACAAAAAGACAAAATTATTGGTAACGAAATCAAAAAATTAGAACAAGACCAAAAACTCATCGAAGGGCTTTCCAATGAACAAGTCCGTGAAAAAGCATTACAAGCCGTTAAACAACAGTTACAAGAATTAGAAGAAATTTTTAATAAATCTTATCACTTTGACGACTATTCACGTAAACTCTATTTAATTGAAAACTGCATTTACGGCATTGACATACAACCTATTGCAGTACAAATCACTAAACTACGCTTCTTTATTTCCCTCGTTATAGACCAAAACATAGTGCCAAAATCCCTGTTGGAGAATAAGGACAATAACTTCGGTATCCGACCCCTTCCTAATTTAGAAACCAAGTTTGTAGCCGCTAATACCCTCATCGGCTTAGATAAACCTCAACAACAAACCATTCGTAACCCTCAAATTGCTGAAAAAGAAAATGAACTCAAAGAACTGCGACACCAATATTTTACCGCTAACAACCGTAATCTAAAAATCAAACTTCAACGGAAAGATAAAGAAATCAGAGAAGAAATTGTCAAAATGCTGGAAAGTGATGGTTGGGAAACCAGAGTAGCCCAACAGATTTCTG
>CAZBPK010000148.1:0-2890 GCA_964493765.1 uncultured Bacteroidia bacterium
CTATATATGCAGTTGATAATATGAGAACATTGCTGTTGCAAATATACGAATTAAAAAATTTGAGACCAAATCACAACGAAAATGTATAACGCTCAAGGAATTATTAAGCTGTTGCAAATATACGAATTAAAAAATTTGAGACCAAATCACAACAGATTGAACAATCACCTCTATTAACAGAGCGCTGTTGCAAATATACGAATTAAAAAATTTGAGACCAAATCACAACACCCACAAATTACGTCTATTCAGAAATTTAGCTGTTGCAAATATACGAATTAAAAAATTTGAGACCAAATCACAAAATCTTTATTAATGAATAAATTAAAAGTATTTAATTATGAAATGAGTAAAATCATTATTAACTTTGCAGATTCATTTTAGATTGTAAAGTAATATTGTTAGATTTTACTAGCAAAGAATACTTTTTTTATACTAAACCATCATGCAAACAATTATAACTACCATAATTGACCATGCCATTGATTTACTCAATCAAAACGAGGTTGTTGCTATTCCTACTGAGACTGTTTATGGATTAGCAGCGAATGCTTTTGAACCTGAAGCTATTATTAAAATTTTTGAAGCCAAAAATAGACCAACTTTTAATCCTTTGATTGTTCATACTTTTTCCCTTAAAAAAAGTTTTGAATTTGTAAAAAATTGGAATTCAAAACTTTATCAATTAGCTGAAGTTTTTTGTCCAGGTCCTATAACTTTTTTGTTACCCAAAAAAGAAATTATACCAGACTTAGTAACCGCTGGAAGTGAGTACGTTGCAGTAAGAATTCCTAATCACCCTTTGACTTTAGAACTATTAAAAAAACTTGAATATCCATTGGCTGCTCCCAGTGCTAATCCTTTTGGATACGTGAGTCCTACTACTGCGGAACATGTTTATCATAGTTTAAAAGGTAAAATACCTTTAATTTTAGATGGAGGTAAAAGCCCTTTAGGGTTAGAATCTACTATAGTAGGTATTGAAAATGAAGAAGTTGTGGTTTTTCGGTTGGGTGGTATTCCATTAGAAGATTTAGAAAAAGTAGTTGGGAAAATTCAAAATATCAAAATCTCATCTTCCAAACCCCAAGCTCCGGGCATGTTAATTCAACATTATGCACCCAAGAAAAAACTCATTATTACCAACGACTTAGAGAAATTTCTTCAGCTACATAGTTTAGACAAATTGGGAATTATTGAGTTTGGTGAAGAAATTTCTATTCAAAAACCTATCATTCAATTATCCAAACAAAAATCTTTAACGGAGGCTGCCCAAAATTTATTTCAAGCTTTAAGGCAAATTGAAACTTGGAATGTGGACTATGTAGTAATGGAATGGTTACCCGAATTAGGGCTTGGAAGAGCAATAAATGACAGAATCAAAAGAGCCGCAACGGAGATTGTGAATTGTCTTTGAGATAATTATTTGGGCGTGTCCCTCACTATGTTCGGGTCGGGCTGCTTCGGGCTTCGCTATCGCTTCGGCAATCCTTTTGACACTTTTTTCCAAAGTGTCAAAAGGCAGTGCCACTTCGTGCCCTCCGCATCCCTCACGCATAACACGCAATAAAAATTGCATTTAAGTATTCCCTAATCCTCCCTACTCTAAATAATCAATGATTTTAATTCCTAATATCGTTTCAATTTGTTCATCAGTAAAATTGGATAGCCTTAAACTCTTAATCGCATTTATAATTTTAGTTCTCTCTTCCTCTGCTCTTTTCTTTTCCTCTTCTGCTCTTTTCTTTTCTTCTTCTAACTCTTTCCTTGTCTCTTCTAATTCTTTTATATATTTCTTTTCTTTATCTTCAAACATTGCATTTACAGTCCGCCATGCCTCTTGTTCTATTTCTATCAGTTTCCTTTCCTTAGGATCCGTCCCTGAATAATGCAATATCTCCGCAGTCAACTTGATTTCCTCATTGTCTATCGGATAAGGATATTCCTTTATGATTTTACTATCGTCTATAAAATACGATTGCTCAAATAGGCTTAACAATTTATCTAATTTCGTTTGATAACGACTTTTAATTCTATCTACTTGAACAATATAACTATCATGAGTGAGCTTTTCTACAAATTCACTTTTCTTCTCTATTATCCGTTTCTCTATCAAATCTTTGTAATTTCGTTCTACCTTAATACAAGCGGAATCAATTTCTGGAATAGTAAAACCTAATATGTAAATCGTTGTAATGGGTAAAATTTGCTTCTCGTTATCAATATAATCTTCTTTTTTATATTGCTCGGCGAGATAATTCCTAAATCGCATCAAATCAATGTAATTCCTTGCTTTTTGAATTTCAATTAATACTTTCTTGCTTTCGCCTTTTTCGGTTTTGATGGTCGCAATAAAATCTAAACGAAAGACGGCTAAGCCTGCTAATTCATCTACATAAGTAAATTCTTGAGGTTTGACTTCCACTTTTTCAATCTCTTCCTCTAAAAGAGTGCCAATAAAAAATTTGGCAACTCTTTCATTTTCCATCATTCGTTTAAAAACTACGTCATAAATGGGATTGGCAATAATCATAAAGCAAAGATAATCAAAATCTTCATGATTTTATACAATAAAAACCGCAGTCATCAAAACCCATTCACCATTCTAAATTCCCCAACAAGATGTTGGGCATACTTTAACTTACAACTAAAAATTAAAATGTAACAAAGAAGGCGAAAATGTTACTCCCCAGTTAATAAATAAATTACGGTTATTAATACCTTGCCATTCTAATTGGCTATTATTGAAGCCTACAAAATTTTTTTTGTAAAACTATAAAAACATTGATATCATTTACAAAAATATTAAACCGAAAAAAAGTAGAATAAAAACTATTAATTTTCTTTTTGATAGGTATATCCTCAAAAGCACGATTATGGAGTAAAGTAT
>CAZBPK010000149.1:0-25218 GCA_964493765.1 uncultured Bacteroidia bacterium
TCCATTAAATCTAGTTCAGATTGAATTTTTTTTATAAAGTTAAGGAAAATATTTTTTAACAAAATATCATGGTTTTCTAATTTGTCAAGATTATTCTTTTCCTTTATTATTTGCTTAATAATCTTTTTATCTGGAAACAAAATCATAATTTTTATACGTATATATAAAACGAAATGTTGTGAAATTCAAATATTTTTTTGTTGATTTATTAAATCTGATAGCAAATTGACTTCTTCAATGGTATTGGTAGAATGCAAAACCAATCTAATCCTTTCTTTACCTTTTGGCACAGTAGGACTTAATATAGCTTTGGATAAAATACCATGATTTTGTAAAATATTAGCAAAATTTTTACAATTTTCATTACCTGAAATGATTAAAGGGTAAATCCATTGGTAATTAAACGTTTTTGAAAGTTCTAAAAGAAAACTTCTTTGAGCATTAGCAGATTGTAATTGTAATAAATTTTGAAAAATTCCATAAACCATAATTGGAGGTAATGCCGTAGAATAAATAAAAGTCCTTGAATGATTTACCAAATATTGAATAACAGTTTCATCAGCAACTACAAATGCACCATAAGCTCCAGCGGCTTTTCCTAAAGGGTAAATACTTAAAAAAGTGTAATCTTCTAATTGGTTTTGTTGAATCCAACCTTTTCCTTTCTCTCCTAAAATTCCAAAGCTATGTGCTTCATCTACAATTAAATAAATTCCATATTTTTTAACCAAATATTTTAAAATCTCTGAATTTGGGGAATCCCCATCCATGGAATATACACTTTCCACCACAACATAAATATCACCTTTAGAACTTTTAATTAAATTTTCTAATTTTTCATAGTTATTATGAGGAAATGGAAAATTTTTTGCTAAAGATAGTCTAATACCATCTTTTAAAGAGGTATGACATAACGAATCGTATAAGATCGTATCATGTCTTGTTGGAATACAAGATAAAACCCCTAAATTTGCGGTGTATCCACTACCATATATCAATACTGACTTTTCAAACCATTCGCACAAAAAAACTTCAAGTTGTTCATAATAAGAGTGATTTCCCGAAATTAAACGCGAACCAGTAGAACCAAAAGTCAAATCAAATTTAACAATATTTATAAAATTTTTCCCTAATCCTAAATAATCATTAGAAAAAAAATCTATTCCATTTCCGTAAGATTTCAGTTCACGAAACTGACCTATACTTTTTAAGTTTTCTAAACTATTTAAAATATGATTAGGAATCATGTAAACTTAATATCAATATGTTGCAATAATTCCTCAGTTTTTTGGTACTGTTCATGATTTTGGTTTTGATTATAAAGTGCTTTTGCATAATTCAATAAATGGAGCATCAAATAAATATTGGAAATGGGTTTGTAATGAAAAAGATTTACATCTAAATTGAGCTTAATTAAAAACAATTTTACATCATTTTCACTAAAAATTTCATTAGAATTAAATACATCTATGTAATAATGTTGTTGATGATCAAGATAACGAATTGCATAATAATCCTTAAATGAAACGATATGAGTATAAACTTCCAATTGATGAAAAATAATATTCAATAAAAGGCATAAAGAAAAGGTATTACCTTTTTTTTGGTCAATAACAGCATTTAAAAACAAAAACTCAGGGTTTAAATACAAATCTTCAGAGGGTTGAAAACTAAATCCTACTTGATTTTTTAAAAATTGAATGACAATTTTTAATTTTTGTTCAACTTTCATTCCTGGTTGAGTTTTTAACCAAATTTGATGCACCCAACTACTAATTTTCTTTTTATAATCCAAAATATTTATAGATGGATAAAAATATTGAGTAACTAAAGCCCAACCCTCTAAAAGGCTTTCACCACCCTCCTTTCTCCAATTTAATAATTTATCAGTAATAAGTTCTCCTTGAAGTTCTTGCAAAATTAAGCCTAAACGAACTTTTAATAATTCATTTTCACATACTTTGTATTGATTTTGCAAAAATTGATAATAATTTTTTCCAATTTTTAAAATTTCTTGATAAACTGATTCATAAATTTCTGGATCTGAATCATCTAAAAGCTGAATTAAAGCTTTAATTTTATTTTCCTCCATCGTTTAACAATATCTAACTAACCAAGTATCTCTTAAAACAGAAAGTGGATTTTCATTACCTTCTAATATTTTTTGAGTATCTAAAATTTGGGTTTCTTCATTCAAAATTTGATTCTTGATTTGGTTTTCAGTATCTCTGAAATCAAAATAAGATAAATCATTATTATTCAGATACATAACATAATGATTATCTAAAATTTCTAATTGATAAGATGCTAATAAATCCCTGATTTTCTTTTGCAAAGAGTCTATGGAACAGCCAGAAGTTGAGGTAAGAGCTTCTATTACAATAACTTGATGAAATAAAATTTCAACTTTAAATTCTATAGGTTTTCCATGGGAATTCCAATCAGAAAGCTGTTCATTTATGTTTTTTTCAATAATTAACCTCTCTTCAATATTGAGTTTTCTATTTAAAGGAAAAATCCATTTATTTACCATATTTCGCTTTTCTTACAAAAATAAATTATTTTCTATTTTAGTTCAAGAGCTAAATCAGAAATTAATTATATTTTGAAGTAAATAAATGGATTTCAACGATTAGTATTTTAAAATTAATCAAAAAAGCGTACTTTCCAACATCCCTGTTGGAGGATATAAATCCTGTTGGAGGGAACCGAATTCTAAATTAAACTATTCTCTATTTTATGCCTATACTCTTCAACCTGTTCAAATATTTTTGCTTCCAAATCATGAATTTCATTTTGAATATTAGAAATAAATGTTTGTTCTTTAACGCTTTTTAAATTAATTTTAACATTATATAAAGCAGAATGATAAGCACTAATTAAGCAGTTTAAAGCTGTACCCATATCGGTGATGGCATTAGGATTACCTTCATTGATCATTAAAAAAATATCAGATTTCATTTCCAAACATTTTTTACAAACCTGTAATGGAACCCATGTTGCATATTGATTGGCTTTTTCAATTTCTAATTCTTTAAACTGCTTTTCCAATTCGGTGCTTTCATTTAAGCGATAAGCATTCATCACTTTTTCGTAAGAATTAGAATCTTCATCAATAAAATAAAGCAAGTCTTGAATATGCTTTTGGAATTTTTCTGCAATATCGGAAAAGAAAGGGACTTTGGAATCCCAACCTTTTTTGTTTGCAGAACCATTAGAAACCATAGCTGTTAAAGCAGCAGACAATACTCCAGATAAAGCCGCTACACTTCCACCACCGGGTATAGCACTTTCAGATGCTAATTTTTGAGTAAAACCTTTAATGGTCTGGTGGATAAGCAACTTATTAGCATTTTCATGCTCTTGAATAGCATATTCAATGATTTTTTTCTTGTAATCAAAAGGTCTAATTTCATTTAAACCTAATGTGTGAATAGCAAATTGTATTAACTCTTCTTCACTTAAACCTGTTGAACGATTTTGTTTTTTTAAGTAAAATTTTGCAGTATCTAATAAACATTTTTTAGGTACTAAACCTACAATTTCAGAACCTGTAACTCTTAAACCTCTTTGAAAAGCAGATTCTTCACAAGCATGAAAGGCATCATGTAAATTGGCAACATGAATGTTGGTTAAATTCATAGAAACTTGAGCAAAACCATATTCTTCAACATACCAGCCAATAGCTCTAACGGTTTTTAATTTACCAGGTTCACGAACTTCTTTACCATTTTCATCAAAAACTTTCTTACCCTTTTCATCTAATTTTACACGACCAATTTCTCTTACATCAAAAGCTACTGAATTGGCTCTTTTTACAGAAGTTGTATTTAAGTTTACATTATAAGCTACCAAAAAATCTCTTACACCAATCACTGTTGCACCAGATTTTTCATTAAAAGTATTAGGACCATAATCGGGTTTCCATTCTGGTTGTTGTATTTTTTGGGAGAAACCTTCATATTCGCCTTCTCTTATTTTGGCTAAAGATTTACGATAATCAGCTGTTGCAGCATATTCATACAAATAGACAGGTATTTGAAGCTCCTCTCCTACTCTTTTTGCTAATTTCCTAGCAAATTCAACGCATTCCTCAATGGTAATACCATCAATAGGTACAATAGGGCAAACATCAGTTGCTCCCATACGTGGATGTTCACCATGATGCTTACGCATATCTATAAGCTCAGAAGCTACTTTTATAGCTTGAAAAGCGGCTTCTATGACTTTTTCAGGTTCTCCTACAAAAGTAAAAACCGTTCTATTGGTGGACTTTCCTGGGTCTATGTCTAATAATTTTACCTCATCAATTTTTCTGATTGCCTCAGCAATTTGATTTAAAATTTCTGGATTTTTCCCTTCTGAAAAATTGGGAATACACGAAACCAATCGTTTGTTCATAAATTTTTTATACTTTAGGATTTTATAGCTATACCAGATATTTCCACATTTACATTTCTTGGTAAAGTTTTCACTGCAACTGCTTCTCTTGCTGGATAAACTTCTATACCTTCAAAATATTCGCCATAAATTTTATTGATAGTTTCATAGAATGCCATATCTGACATAAAAATAGTAATTTTCACCAAATCATTAGGAACAAAACCTGCTTCTTTCAAAACTTGAAACAAATTTTTCATTACTTGATGGGTTTCATTTTCAATGTTTTCATTTACTAATTGACCTGTTTCAGGATTAATAGCAATTTGACCACTTACAAAAAGCATATTGTTTAATAATACTCCTGGACTATAAGGAGCTATAGGTTTGATACCGTTCGGAAAAATTCCTTTTTTCATATATAAATTATAGATGTATTTCTATTTTGTAAAGCATAAACTGGTCCTTATATTTTCCAAGAAAATAAGCTCCTTGAGAATTTTTAAGAAAAGGACGTGACAAAATTAAGGTAAATGGTTGATTGAAAAAAAATTCTTTTACAATACTCTGTCTTTCAAAATTCCATATAATATAGGTTGGGTTTTGATTAGGTTCAAAGAAGTTCTTTGAATTCATTTTGCCATGAATTAAGCATAAATTACTCCAAAATACGGGTTTTACATAGATTTCATTTTCTAAATAAGTAGAATTATAATAAGGTAACATAATACTTCGCTTAGTGACCCAATTGGTAAAATATAAATTATGAATAGAGTACAAAGGTGATTTTTCAATATAAGGAAAATAACTTAGGTTGTTTCCATCATATTGAAAATGATACTGATAATTTTGGCTTCCAAAAATACTTTCTAATACTAACGAATCTTTTGGCGAGTTAGAGTTCAGAAAATAAGCATATTCAGGTTTTTCTATTCCTAAAATGCCCAAACTTTGATTTTTTTCCAAAAGATAATGCTTATTAAAAAATTTTTTAGAAGAAATTTCTGAAACCCAAAGTGTATCTTCAGTTTTGATATGATAAAAAAAATTTATTGAAGATTCATTTTTGTCCCTAATTTTTAAATCCATTCCGGATTGATTTTCATTTTGGAAAAAATGTGATATTTGAAGGTTTTCAAAAGGGGAAATCTCTTTTTGAAAATAGTTTAATGTGTTAAAATATTCATCAAAAATTTTTACGCATATATAAGTATAATCAATAGATTTTACCTTCTTCTTTTGAAAATAGTACAAATGGTAACCCTTAGAAAGTTTTAATAGATGATATTGAAAAGGGTTAATTTGTTGATCATTAATTACATAACTTAATGGGGGAAGAGACTCACGAACTGCTAGCTTTTTGTAAGCAGGTATTACTTTTTTTTGCTTGAAATTAAAAATTCTATATCCATATTCCACTACATTTTTGTCATTAATTACATTAGTTTTCGCAGAAAAAACTCTCAGTGTATCAAATTGAAAATCAATATTATTATAAAATTCAGTAGCAGCATTTTCTAATTCAATTTTGTATTGAAATTCCAATTCTTTATTCAAAAAAACCAAAAAAAATTGGTATGAACCTGTTAGCTTTTGATTTTGAAACAGAGCCACAAAACCACTATCAGTTGCAATAAATTGCGATGGCAATGAATTAGAAGGTAAAACAAATGTATTTCCTGAGGTCATAAAGACCTTTTGACCATGTAATTTACTTGAAATAATCAATAAAAAAATCAAAAGTAAAAGTCTCACCATTAAGTTTCAAAATTAGTCAGATTTATGAAAAATACAAAGCTAATACAAAAAATTTTTATGAATCTCAATAATTAATTCTTAATTAAAGCTCAAAATTTACAAATAAAAAATCCCTCTTTTAAAGAGGGATTACATCATGAAAAAAACATTAATTAGCGATTAATCACTAATTTTTTACTTAAACTATTATTGGAAGTAGTTACGTTTACTACATAAGTTCCATTTGAGAAATTAGAAGTATTAATATCTAGTTCTTGGGTTCCTTGATAAAACTCAATGGATTCTTTATAAACGGTTTTACCAGTAATATCTAAAATTTGAATATTTACAATATCTTTAGTAGGAAGATTAAATGAAATAGTGGTAAAATTATTTGCGGGATTAGGATACACTTCTAAACCTTGAATAGCATGAGAAGCAGAAACAGCCGTAGTAGATAAATCTAATTTTTGCTCTATGGAGTTGAGAACAGGTCTTTCATTAAGATTGGAAGTATATTCTTGAACCATACCCAAAATAGAAATACGATTTTCGTCGTAGTCTGATGGTAAAGTAAAAGTATAGGACTGGCTGTAAGTTGTACCATCAACAACAGTTTGAGGAATAGAGCCATTGGCGCCCCAAACCCCTAATGGCCACCATCTAGCTACATGTCTGTGTTGATAACCAACAATGGGGTTACCTGCTTGATAATAAGGATGCCCTGACTGTGTATTATAGTAATTTACTTGGTCCCAGCCAGTTCCTGTTCCTGACATACTATCCTGAACTACTACAATTCCGAAACGATAGTTTCTGTCATTTGCATTAATTTTACTTTCTGCTGCTAATTGAACAGTAACGGTTCTTGTCCATGCATCATAAGTATGAGTCATAGACAAACCAAAAGGCACAGCCATATTATTTCGTGTATTAGTATAATTAGACCATTGCGTTCTGCTTATATCTACTGCAGATTGATTTAAAAACTTAAATCTATCTATAAAACCTGTTGGGAAGCCTGATGCATAAGCTTCATTAATAGAATCGGACTGGGCAGTAGCCATCTGATCATTATCATGAACTGCGTATCCAAGTGCATTAGGATTAGAATTCAGCAAACTTAAGAGTTTTACCGCTCCATCAGGACAAAACTGGCACCAAGCTCCTGTTGCTTCTTCTAGTAAAGTTTTTTTAGCAGGCTTAGAACTTACAGAATAAATTGCCCAAACATTGGAAGTATCATTAGCAGGATTCGTATCTGCATTTCCATTGATATTAGAAGTCCACATTCTAATAGGATATTTATTAGAACCACTAGACGCCAAGGATACACTATGGTTAAAGGTATGTTCACCATAAGAAGCGACATTCAAACCTGTTAAAGGGCTGTATTTATATTCATGCCGTCATAAGTCCAGTGAACATTAATAGTATTAATAGTAGTAACTCCATAATTTTTTAAAGTTCCTGATAATACAATACTTCCTTGTTGATAATAACGATAATTATTAATTTTGGTAATTCCTGCATCAAATTGTGGAGCTTCAATTACTTGAATATCATCTACTTGAAGTAGAAACATATCATTAGAATTATTTCTAAAAGCAATTCTAACGGTTTGTCCTGCATAAGTGCTAAGAGATGCGCCTCTATCTATCCAAGAAGCATTCTCGCCATTCGTACTAAATAAAGTAACCGTAAAAGAAGCTAGGGCGGTATCCCCAGTCGGTGATAATAAAACTTGGTATCCATCAGGATAACTTGAGTCTACAGCTCTGGCTCTCCATTTTAACAGATTATTGCTAGTAAGTGTAATTTGAGGGGTAATCATCCAATCATCAGATGCACCAGCAGGGTTATACCAAGAAGTAGAAACAGCTACTTTATTGGTATTTGAACTGGATTCATTTCTTACCACCCACGCTTGATTAACATAACTTACCGAACTTGCGGGGGTTTTACCATCATTATTGACTAATACAAAACCTGAAGGCATTACTCCACCACTAAAATCCTCAGAATAAATTACTTGTGCATTTACCGCATGAAAACTTAAAAAAACTAAAAATAACAAATAATAACTTTTTTCATAAAATAAAATTTGATTGCAAAAGTAAAAAATTTTTTTTAATAAACGATATTTTTTAGAACAAAAATATTAAAGATCATTCGTTGGCTTCTTTCACTAATTCTAACAAGATTTTAACAATATTGGGTTCTGATGATTTTGCCACTTGAATAATTTCTTCAACAGAAACGGGTTTTAAATTATCGGGATTACATATATCGGTAACTATAGAAAGAGCAAAAGTTTTTATTCCCATGTGATTAGCAACAATTACTTCTGGAACCGTAGACATTCCCACAACATCGGCACCGATAATTCTTAAAAAGCGATACTCTGCTCGTGTTTCTAAATTGGGACCTGCTACCGCAACATATACTCCCTTTCTAATATTTATATTGTGTTTTTTAGCAATTTCTTCCGCCTTTTTTATTAAATTTTTATCATAAGGCTGGCTCATATCAGGAAATCTGGGACCTAGAAAATCAAAATTAGGACCTCTTAAAGGATTTTCTGGCTGGAGATTGATGTGGTCATCAATAATCATAATATCCCCTTTTTGATATTCTAAATTCAAAGCACCTGCTGCGTTAGATAAAAAAAGCTTTTGTATGCCTAATAACTTCATGATTCGGATAGGATAAGTAACTTCAAGCATGGAATACCCCTCATAATAATGGGTTCTTCCTTGCATAGCTACTACCTTTTTATCCCCGATTTTACCAAAAATCAATTTACCGAAGTGGCTCTCCACCGTAGAAATAGGAAAGTAAGGAATAAAATTGTAAGGTAAGGATTTTTCAATTTCTATATGTTCCACTAAACCACCCATTCCTGTACCTAGAACTATACCTATTTCTGGAGAATCAGAATAATATTTTTTGATATAATTGATGGTTTCTTTAAAATGTGCTTGTGTAATCATAAAATTTAAGAAATATTTTCAAGAATTACAGATAGACCCATTCCACCACCAATGCAAATGGTAGCTAAACCATATTTTAAATTTCTTCTACGAAGCTCATAGGCTAACATGATACTAATTCGTACACCAGACATTCCAAGAGGGTGTCCTAGAGCAATAGCGCCGCCATTTACGTTTACTTTATTTCTATCCCAATGAAGTCCTTTTTCTACGGCTAAAACTTGCGATGCAAAAGCTTCATTAATTTCAATTAAATCTATTTGTTCTAATTTCAAATTAGCTTTTTGCAAAGCTTTGATAGAGGATAATGCAGGCGCATATCCCATTAAGTGATGATTATTACCCGCTTGAGCATAAGCAATAATTTTTGCCATGGGTTTTAAACTATATTTGTTTACTGCATTTTTGTTAGCCAATAAGATTGCAGCAGCGCCATCATTTACTCCAGAACTATTGCCCGCAGTTAAGGTGCCATCTTTTTTAAAAGCAGGTTTCAATTGGGCAAGTTTCTCTAAAGAAGTCTGTTTAGGATGCTCATCTACTTCAAAAATTCCTTTGGAAGTTTGAATAGGAACAATTTGTTCTTTGAAATAACCGTTAGCTATAGCATTGGCAGTTTTATTTTGGCTTTCAAAAGCGAACTGGTCTTGCTCTTCACGGGAAATATGGTACTCAGAAGCACAATTTTCACCTAGTAAACCCGCGGGATATTTGTCCATAGGGTCACTTAGCACCTCTCCGACTCCATCAATCATTTTAATATCTCCATATTTTTTTCCCCAACGAAAATCTAATGTTAAATTAGGATAACGGCTCATGTTTTCGCCTCCTAATGCTAAGGCAATTTCGGCATTTTCTGTTTGAATTTCCATTATTGCATTAATCGTTGCTTGCATTCCTGAACCACACAAACGATTAACAGTGTAAGCCGCACAATCATCATCTGCGCCTATGTTATAACCCACCACGCGTGCAGGATTATGTACATCACCCGCAGAAAAAACACAACCCATGACAATTGCTTGCAATACCTTGGGATCTAACGAATGTTTTTCTAGTAATTTTTTCGCTACTTCGGTAGTTAATTGCGTTACAGGAACTCCTGCTAAACTCCCTCCATAAGTGCCGATTGCAGAACGTAATCCATCTACTAAAAATATTTCTTGCATTACTTTATGATATTTTAAAAGGCAAAGTTACAATTATTTTTGGGGACAAATAAAAATCAATTTATTTTTGCATTAAAAAATTAAAATGTTATTTAATACTATAGATTTTGCTATTTTTCTACCTATTGTATTTTTACTTTATTGGCTACTTCAAAAAAAATTAAATCTTCAAAATTTATTAATCGTTGTATCTAGTTACATTTTTTATGGTTGGTGGGATTGGAAGTTTTTATCCTTAATTTTCTTTAGCACTTGTGTAGATTATTTGGTAGGGTTAAAAATTGAAGCCTCTGAAAATGAAAAAATTAGAACAAGATATTTATGGACAAGCATGATTATAAATCTAGGTTTATTAGGTTTTTTTAAATATTTTAATTTCTTTATTGATAATTTTATTGTGGCTTTTCAATTTTTGGGGTTTCAATTTAAATCAGAGCATTTGAATATTGTATTGCCAGTTGGAATCAGTTTTTATACTTTTCAAACCATGAGTTATACCATAGACATTTATAAAAGAAACTTAAAGCCCACCAAAGATTTTATAGCTTTTTCTGCCTATGTGAGTTTTTTCCCTCAACTTGTAGCCGGTCCTATTGAAAGAGCTACCAATCTGTTGCCTCAATTTTATGTTGAAAAAAATTTTAATTATGATGATGCTGTAGATGGAATGCGACAAATTCTATGGGGACTATTTAAAAAAGTAGTAATTGCTGACCAAAGTGCAGTTTTTGTGAATGAAATCTTTAAAAATTATACAGACTATAACGGAAGTTCTTTATTTTTTGGAGCTTTCTTTTTTGCTTTGCAAATTTACGGGGATTTCTCGGGCTATTCTGATATTGCTATTGGTGTTTCAAAACTTTTTGGTATTCATTTAATGCAAAATTTTGCATTTCCCTATTTTTCAAGAGATATTGCAGAGTTTTGGAGAAGATGGCATATCAGTTTATCTACATGGTTTAAAGATTATCTATATATTCCATTAGGTGGAAGCAAAGGTGGAAAATGGTTAAAAGTCAGGAATACATTTATAATATTTTTGGTTAGTGGGTTTTGGCATGGTGCAAATTGGACCTTCATCGCTTGGGGGTTTATTAATGCTTGCTATTTCCTTCCTTTACTGCTATTAAACCAAAATAGAACCCATTTAGATATCGTTGCTAAAGGTAGATTGCTTCCTAATTTAAAAGAATTTTTTGCAATAGGTATAACTTTTTTTCTAACTATTATTGCATGGATTTTTTTTAGAGCAGAGAACATTTCACATGCTTTTCTTTATTTATCTCACATGTTTCAAGTTTCATTGCTTAATAAACCAGATTTCCTAGAAATTTTTCCTAAAGCCTTTATTTTTCCTTTATTAATTTTCTTTTTGGTTGAATGGTTAGGAAGAGAGGGGAAATTTGCATTAAATTATTTCCTATTAAAAAATCACAGATTTATTAGATGGTCTTTTTATATTATCTTGATACTATTTATTGGTCTATTTACAAGACCCGATGAAACACAATTTATTTATTTCCAATTTTAAAATTTTATTTTTATGAAACAATTTTTTAAAAAATTAGCTATATTTTTAGGAGTTACGGTCCTATTTTATCCTATATTAGTGTTTGTATGGTTTCAATGGATAAATCCTAAATTCGGGTTATCAGCACACTGGCCTGAAACATTTACAACTTACAATGTAAAATATCTAAAAACCTTAAAAAAAGAACAAAAATGGGATTTTATTAACATAGGTTCTTCACATGCCTATTGTAGTTTTAATCCTGAAGTATATGAAGAAAATCAAATTAAGATGATAAGTTTAGCTTCTCCCAGCCAGAATCCTGCTCTCACCCAAATTATGTTAAAAAAATTTCTTCCTATTTATAAACCAAAATATGTGCTTTACGAAGTGTATCCTGGTCCTTTAGTGGGTAACGGATTAGAAGCCTCTATAGATTTTGCTTTTAATTTCCCCTTCGAAAATGATTTTAAAACCGCTGGAAGCCTGTATTTCTATTTTAAAGAATTAAGAGTTCTAAATGGTATCTTTTATAATTTGTTAGCGAATGCTCTAGGAATGTCTTTAAAGGCTGAAATCCCTAAAAGTTTCATTAAAGGTTATAATAAAGAAAACAAAAAAGTTCAAATTTCTAAACGAAATATTAAAAATAACCAATGGAACTTTAAAGGCAGTATCCCCGAATTTGAAGAAAATCTTCGAATTATTCAATCTTATAAAATTACTCCTATCTTAGTTTATGCTCCTATTCCTGCCAAAATCTACCAATCTTATTCTAATAACTCAGAAGTAGAAAATTACATTCAAACAGTTGCACAAAAATTCAATATTAAGTTTTTCAATTTTAATAAATTAGAGAATGTTTTTCATGATGATGAACATTTTTTTGATTTTGATGGACATTTAAACTACGAAGGAGGTCTTATTTTTAATAAAATGCTTATTGATAGTTTAAAAAAAGATGAAATAATTCAATAGGAAATAAAAAAAATTCTATCTTTGTGGAATAATACTTCTTATGAAAAAGGTAATTCCAATTTTGACGTTTTTCGTTTTTTCTATAAGCAATTTAGTTGCTAAAGACACTAATTTAAGTACTTTTGAATCTTTAGAAAAAGGCTTAATAGGAACAATTTTATATTCCATTTCAGGAATGTTAATGGCAATTGTTGCCTATAAATTGATTGACTTTGTAATTCCTGGCAAATTATCAGAACAAATTGCAGAACATAAAAATACTGCTGTTGCAATGGTAGTTGCTGCTTTAATGTTAGGAATTTGTATTATTATTGCAGCCGCAATTGTAAGTTAAATTTCGTATGCCATATATATCTACTAGAGGAATTGAGATGCCTGCATCTCCTATCAGAAAATTAGTGCCTTATGCTGAACAAGCCAAAAAAAAAGGTATCAAAGTTTATCACTTAAATATTGGACAACCCGATATTCCTACCGCTCCTAAATTCATGGAAGCAGTTAAAAATGCAGATATTAAAGTTTTGGAATATTCTCATTCTGCAGGGAATGAATCTTACAGAAAAAAATTAGTAAGTTACTACCAAAAATTTGGAATTGAACTTAATTCAGACCAAATCATGATTACAACAGGCGGTTCAGAAGCCTTAATGTTTGCTTTTTTAGCCTGTTTAAATCCAGGAGATGAAATCATTATCCCAGAACCTTTTTATGCTAATTATCAAGGTTTTGCTGTGGAAACAGGAGTAACTGTAAAGCCTATTACTACTTACATCCAAAACAATTTTGCTTTGCCTTCTGTGCAAGATTTTGAAAAATGTATCACTCCTAAAACTAAAGCTATTGTAATCAATAATCCCGCTAACCCCGCTGGGCGTTTATACTCCAAAGAAGAACTTCAAGCAATAAAAAACTTAGTTTTAAAATATGATTTATATCTAATTTCTGACGAGGTTTATAAAGAATTTGCTTATGATGGACAGGAATTTGTTTCTGTTTTAAATTTAGAAGGATTAGAGCAAAATGCAATTGTAGTGGATTCAGTATCCAAAAGATATTCTGCTTGCGGAGCAAGGATTGGAAGCTTAGTAACCAAAAACAAAGATGTTTATAATACTTGTTTAAAATTTGCTCAAGCAAGACTTTCACCTCCTTCCTTAGGTCAAATTGGTGCAGAAGCTGCGGTGGATACTGGAGAGGAATATTTTGGAGAAGTTATTGAAGAATACAAAAAAAGAAGAGATTTACTATTCAGCGAACTTTCAAAAATTGATGGTGTTATATGCCCTATGCCTACAGGGGCTTTTTATGGCATTGTAAAATTGCCTATTGATGATTCTGACAAGTTTGCTCAATGGCTATTAGAGCATTTTTCTTACCAAGGAGCAACCGTAATGGTAGCCCCCGCAACAGGCTTCTATGCTACTCACGGATTAGGAAAACAAGAAGTTCGTATTGCTTACGTCCTTAAATTAGAAGATATTCAACATGCAGTTGAGTGTTTAAAAGTTGCACTACTAGAATACAATCAAAACAAAAAAATAACCAATTAGAAATATGGGAAATTTTCAATATGATGTAACAGTAATAGGTTCAGGACCAGGAGGTTATGTAGCAGCTATTCGCTTAGCCCAATTAGGTTTTAAAACAGCCTTAGTAGAAAAATATGACGCATTAGGAGGAACTTGCTTAAATGTAGGTTGTATCCCCTCTAAAGCCCTATTAGATTCCTCAGAGCATTTTTTTAATGCAAGTCATAACTTTAAAACTCATGGAATTAACCTTTCCAATTTAAAGGTTGATATCAACCAAATGATTGAACGTAAAAATCAAGTGGTTAACCAAACTGTAGAAGGTGTAAAATTCTTAATGAAAAAAAATAAAATTACCGTTTTTTACGGTTTCGGCGCCTTTGAAAATCAGAACACAATTTCTATCACTAAAAAAGACGGTAGCAAAGAAAGCATCACTTCTGAAAAATTTATTATCGCCACAGGCTCCAAACCTTCTACTATTCCCGGTATAGAGATTGATAAATCAAGAGTGATTACTTCTACAGAAGCTTTAAACCTTAAAGAAGTTCCTAAATCTATGATTGTGATTGGTGGTGGTGTAATTGGTTTAGAATTAGGCTCTGTTTACGCCCGTTTAGGAACCAAAGTTCAGGTGATTGAATATTCTGACTCTTTAATTGGGGCTATGGATATGGACTTAGGAAAGGAAATTCAAAAAGTTTTAACCAAAGAATTAGGTTTTGAATTTTACTTCAAACATAAAGTTACTGGAACTTCTGTAAAAGGTAAAAAAGCCAAAGTAACAGCTTTCAATACTGAAAACCAAGAAGTAAACTTTGAAGCAGATTATGTTTTAGTTTCCGTTGGTAGAAGACCCTATACCGATGGTTTAGGTTTAGATAAAGTTGGAGTTAAAGTAGATAATCGTGGAAGAATTGAAGTAAACGAGAACTTACAAACCAACGTTCCTAATATTTACGCAATCGGTGATGTAATTAGAGGAGCCATGTTAGCCCATAAAGCTTCTGAAGAAGGTATTTTCTTAGCAGAAAAATTGGCAGGACAAAAGCCTCATATCAATTATCTTTTAATTCCTAACGTAGTGTATACTTGGCCTGAAGTGGCAGGTGTCGGTTATACAGAACAAGAACTCAAAGAAAAAGGAATACCCTACAAAAAAGGTAAATTTGATTTCCGTAATTTAGGACGTTCAAGAGCCTCTATGGATTTAGATGGGTTTGTAAAAATCTTAGCTCATAAAGATACTGATGAAATTTTGGGAATGCACATTATAGGACCTAGAGCAGCCGATTTAATTGCAGAAGGAGTAGTCGCTATGGAATATAGAGCTTCCGCAGAAGACTTAGCAATTTTCTCTCATGCTCACCCAACCTTTGCAGAAGCCATTAAAGAAGCCGCATTAGACGCAACTGCAAAAAGAGCCATTCACATGTAATGAGTCATGGAGCACGTTCAAGTGATTGATAATTAGAATCATTTGGGCGTGCCCCTTGCTTACGCTGCGGGTCGGGCTTGCTTCGGGCTTCGCTTTTCGCTTCGGCAATCCTTTTTCTGCTTCAATAAACTCAGCATCAAAAGGCAGTGCTTAACCCTTCGCATCCCTCACGCTTATAACGCAGTGAAGCTGTTTTTTTCTATTTTATAATCAAGTTAAAAGTAAAAAATAAAAAAACCTAAAAGATCACTTTTAGGTTTTTTATGTTTAGTACTCCGTAGGGGAATCGAACCCCTGTTACAAGAATGAAAATCTTGGGTCCTAACCTCTAGACGAACGGAGCATGTTTGTTTGTGTTAGGATATATTAAATACTGTACTCCAAATACTGTACTCCGTAGGGGAATCGAACCCCTGTTACAAGAATGAAAATCTTGGGTCCTAACCTCTAGACGAACGGAGCAGTTTTTCAAGGTGACGCAAAATTATAACTAATTTTCGATATCACCAAATTTTATTTGCATTTATTTTTTAATATTTTGATTATCAATGCTTAATTTTTTTCTTACTTAAAAAATTCCTTAATCTTTTCCAAAAATCCTTTCTCCTTTTTCACTGGTTTAGGATTAAATCCTGGCATATTCTTGATTTTTTCTAATAGTGTTTTTTCTTCATTAGTTAAATTTTGAGGTGTCCATACATTAATGTGAATCAATAAATCACCAGTATAACCTCTATTAATATTGGTTAAACCTTTACCTTTTAATCTTACGATTTTACCGGATTGAGTCCCTGGCTCAATTTTAAATTTTGCTTTGCTATCCAAAGTAGGTACTTCAACAGAAGCTCCTAAAGCAGCATCTGCAATATTAATTGCTAACTCATAAATCAAATTATCTCCTTCACGAGAAAAATATTCATGAGGAATTTCCTCAATTTGAATAATTAAATCACCATTAGGACCCCCATCTTTACCAACTCCCCCACTACCTCTTTGAACCAATTGCATTCCATCAGCAACACCTGCTGGTATATTCAAAGTTTGAAACACGTCATCTTTCACTCTTCCATCACCTTTGCATTTTTTACAAGGATCGGTAATAATTTTACCTGTACCATTACAAGTTGTACAAGAACTAACAACAATTTGTTGGAAAAATCCACCACCAACTCTTTTTCGAACCTCGCCAGTACCATTACAGGTAGAACAAGATTTTACACCGTCATAACTTGTAGACCCCTTTCCATAACACTCATTACACTCAATGAGCTTTTTATATTTAACTTTCTTTTCGCAACCCGTAGCAATTTCTTCTAAAGTCAATTTAACAGTTATTTTGACATCAGAACCTCTCTGACCTCTCCTTCTATTACCACCACCCCCAAAAAAGTTTTCAAATCCACTCCCAAAAATATCAGAAAATTGTGAAAAAATATCACTAAAATCGGTACTGCCTCCTCCTTGGAAGTTGTTCATTCCATCATGCCCGTAACGATCATAAACCGATTTTTTTTCTTCATCAGAAAGCACAGAATAAGCCTCTGTAATTTCCTTGAATTTTTCCTCGGCTTCTTTATCCCCTGGATTTTGGTCAGGGTGATATTTTAAAGCTAATTTACGATATGCCTTTTTAATTTCATCTTGGGAAGCGTTTTTGGATACTCCCAAAACTTCATAATAATCACGTTTTGCCATAGTTTTATGCTCCAATAATAACTTTTGAATGTCTAATCACTCTACCTTGAAATTTATATCCTTCTTCAACCACGTCAATTACTTTATTTTTTTTACTTTCATCATCAACGGGTAAAGAGCCTATAGCTTCATGTAAATCAGAATTAAATTCTTCGTTTAAAGCGGGTATTGGCTCAACACCTTTTTTATTCAAATTATGGAAAAGATTTTTAGCAACTAACTCTAAGCCTTTTTTTATGGCTTCTATATTATCAGAAGTTTGAACTACTTTCATAGTTCTTTCAAAATCGTCTAAAATAGGTAAAATACCTTTTATTAAATCTTCATTAGCAAAAGTAATTATGTCAGCCTTTTCTTTGAGTGTTCTTTTTTTATGATTATCAAAATCTGCTGCTAAACGAAGCAACTGTTCTTTGGTTTCTGTTAACTCTTTTTCAATTTGTTGCATTTTTAATAAGTTTTCATCTTGTTCTTGATTCTGTTCTTTTTGAACATTCTCAGAATTATTGGGTTCATTTTCTAATAATTGTTCTTCTTTATTTATATTTTCTTGCATATCTATGGATAATTTTCAATTAATTCAATTTTTCAAAGTCCTCCCAACTCATTTTTAAATGATGGTTTTCCCCATAATATTTTAACACTTTTACCATCACTTGAGGTTCAATAAAACCAGCAATGGGTGTCAAAATTTCAGATTTTTCATTTAAAATGACAGTAGTAGGATAACTCATCTTTCCATTTAGCAATAGATATGCCAATTGATTGGCTCTTTTCTCAGGATTAAATCCAAATTTAATTCCTTTATAAATCAAACTATCTTTACTTTCAGCATTTAATTTAACTGCAACATAATTTTCATTAATTTGTTTGATAACTTCTGGGTTTGTAAAAGTCTTTTGGTCCATAATTTTACACCAACCACACCAACTAGTGTAAATATCTACCATAATTTTTTTACCAGATTTTTCAGCAATTTTGGAAGCTTCATCTAAAGATACCCACTGAATAGACCCATTATTTATCTCTTGATCAATTTTATATTCTGACTTTTCGTCATAATGAAACCAAATACCCGAAAATAATAGCAACAGTATTACCGTAAATCCTAAATTTTTATTCATTTTTTTTTCGCAAATATACAAATTTTGTAATTTGCATATTATTTTTAAGGTATGAAATTTATAATTTTTAGCATTATTATTCTGTTTATAGTATCTTGTAATCAAAATTCTAATACTACCAAAGACCCGAGTTTTGAATATTATTACCAAAGAACAGGTGGACAAGTCCAAGAGTTAAAATTAAAGTTTAATCCTTTAAAAACAGAAGTGATTGAGGCTTTTTATAAACCTATTGGAGAAAAAAATTATATTACTCTTCAAATTCTATCAAAAAATGATACCCCATTTTATTATTTGGTGAATTATACAGAACTCAATCAAGCCATCAAGCTATTTACTGACTTTGGTTCAGGAGCTTCTTTGTTTTTTTCCAATGACAAATTTGTTACTTTTAATAAAGAATTTAAAATGTATTCTAATGACAAAAAGTCAGTATTAATAACTTCAGGATTGCCTTCCTTTACACCCTTTTTTTTAACCGATGATAAAAATACTTTTATTCATCAATTTTTACCCTCTGAAAAAGATAGTTTAAATGTAGTTACCAACCCCGATTACCCTAATTCCATCGTTTTTGAAGGCTCTTTTACCAATGGAAAAAATGCTAAAATTACCGTATTCCCTGATGAAAAAAATGCATCTAATTATACTTTTTGGTTAGAAATGGAAAATCAAAAACTAATTTTTAATCAGAACTTTGAATGATTCTAGTGTATTTTTTAAACCTTTTCGGTTTTTTTTTATTTAATATACCTAGGTCATGGTTTTACGCCTTCTCTCAGCTTATCGCTTGGATTTTAGGAAATGTTTTTCAATATCGTAGAAAAGTCATTGAACAAAATCTAAAAAACGCTTTTCCAAATTTACCTGAAACCCAAATTAGAAAAATCCGAAATCAATTTTATGTTAATCTAACAGATCAATTTCTTGAAATGTTAATCATGACAACTCATAGTTATGATTACATTGAAAATCATTATGATATTGATGTTTCTGAATTAAACCAACTTTACGATGAAGGGAAATCTGTTTTGATGGTACTTGGTCACCAATTTAATTGGGAATGGGGATTATGGTTATTAAGCAAAAAAACAAAGTTTCATGTTCAAGGTGTATATATGCCCATAAAAAACACTTCTATTGATCAATGGTTTGTAAAAATTAGAGGAAAGTATGGAGCAGAAATGGTTCCTGCAAACCAAGTAAGAACGCTTTTAAAACCCCTTACAGATAAAGCCACATTAACCCTAATCATTGGAGACCAAAGCCCTGCTAATCTTGATCATTGCCTTTGGACAACCTTTTTAAATCAAGAAACTGCTTTTATTAATTCCTATGAAAAAATTGCTCAACGTAGAAAAATGGCAATAGTTTTTATTGAAGTTCTCAAAATTCGTCAAGGTTATTACAGAACTCCTTATAAAATTTTTTGTAAAGATGCTTCAGAACTAAAATCGAATGAAATAGTTCAAAATTTTGTAGAATTCTTAGAAGAAAGTATTCAAAAAAATCCTGATAATTGGCTTTGGAGCCATAGAAGATGGAAACACAAACGAAATTAATAAATTACAATTGTTTAACCCAATCAATTTTGACAATCAAAGTGAATAAAAAGAATTAACAATAGAAATACATAAAAATATCGCCAAATGCCATTCGTTAAAGTTTACATTCATTTTGTTTGGAGCACCAAAAACAGATACCCTTTCTTAGACTCCAAAGAATTGAGAAACAAAGTGTGGAATCATATCAGAGAGAATGCAAAGGAAAAAGGTATTTTCATAGATTTCATTAATGGCTATTCAGATCATTGCCATTGCCTAATATCATTGGGTACTGACCAATCTATTCAAAAAGTAATGCAATTAATAAAAGGCGAATCCTCTTTTTGGATTAACAAAAATGGCTTGACCAAAGAAAAATTTGAATGGCAAGATGAATACTATGCAGTTTCTGTTTCCGAATCCATCTTAAATAAAGTGAGAGAATATATCAAAAAGCAGGAAGAACATCATAGCAAGAAAACATTTCAGGATGAATATGATGAGTTTATTAGTAAATATGGATTTGAACAATTTAAAGGATAATATTCTGGCTAAAGCCAATAATGGAAATGAATTATTGTCCAGCTAATGCAGGAGACAATTCAATAAATAATCCAAAAACATTGTGTATTTTGAAATCAATAGTAGGAATGGGTTTTAACCCATTCCTATTTAATAAATAATCCAAAAACATTAATTAGAAAGGGAATTGCAACACGAACCCAACGAAAAATATATTATAATCACTAGGAATGGGTTTTAACCCATTCCTAGTTTTAACCCATTCCTACATAAAAACAAACCCATTAATCTAAAACCATTTCTGGAACATCACCGGGAATGATTAATGTACCTGCTGTAGATTTTTGGATTTGTTCAATAGATACACCCGGAGCTCTTTCTCGTAAAATAAAACCACCTTCGTGATGAATATCATAAACCCCAAGTTCTGTAACAATTTTTTTTACACAGCGTAAACCAGTAATAGGCAATGTACACTTAGGTAATAATTTAGATTCACCCGCTTTGTTGACTTGCTGCATAGCTACAATAATATTTTTAGCGGAGGCTACCAAATCCATAGCACCACCCATACCTTTCACCATTTTACCGGGAATTTTCCAATTAGCAATATCGCCATTTTCAGATACTTCCATAGCACCTAATATCGTTAAATCAATTTTTTGGGATCTAATCATACCAAAGCTCATTGCGGAATCAAAAACTGCAGAACCTTTTAAATAAGTAACAGTTTGTTTTCCTGCATTAATTAAATCAGGGTCTTCTTCACCTTCAAAAGGAAATGGACCCATACCTAATAAACCATTTTCAGATTGTAATACTACTTGAATTCCCTGAGGTATATAATTGGCAACTAAAGTAGGAATACCAATTCCTAAATTTACGTAGTAACCATCTTTAACTTCTTTTGCTATTCTTTTGGCAATACCATTTTTATCTAACATAATTTTAGTTTTTAAGGGTTAAGATTTTTTTCTAACTGTACGTTGTTCAATACGTTTTTCATAATTTTCACCTTGGAAAATTCTATGCACAAATACTCCGGGAGTATGGATTTGGTCGGGGTCTAATTCACCTGCTTCTACTAAAATTTCTACTTCAGCGATAGTAATTTTACCAGCCATAGCCATTAAAGGATTAAAATTTCTGGCAGTACTTCTAAAAATTAAATTACCAGCGGTATCACCTTTCCAAGCTTTCACTAGAGCAAAATCAGAATCAAAGGCTTCTTCTATTAAGTAATCTTTACCTTTATGATGAATAATTTGCTTTCCTTGGGCTACTTCCGTACCTACACCAGCGGGAGTGGGAAAAAATGGAATTCCATAACCAGCCATCATACAACGAGTTGCTAATGTACCTTGAGGAATTAATTCAACTTCCAATTCACCACTTAAAAGTTGCCTTTCAAATTCATCATTTTCACCAACATAAGAAGAAATCATTTTTTTTACTTGGCGAGTTTTTAGTAATAAACCAATACCAAAATCATCAACTCCTGCATTATTAGAAATACAAGTTAAATTTTTTACTCCTTTTTTGAGTAAAGCTGCAATCAAATTTTCTGGAATACCACAAAGTCCAAAACCGCCTAACATCAAAACGGCTCCGTCTTTTATATCATGAATGGCTTCATCAGCATTTTTTACCACTTTGTTAATCATGCTATATAATTTTAGAGTTGGTGGCAAATATAATAGTTTTTATTGGAAACTAAATATTGAGAATAAAAAAGTATGATGATTTGGGCGTGCCCCTTCGCTAAGGCTCAGGGTCGGGCTGTTATGGGTTCCACTTCGTTTCAGCAATCCTTTGGCTGCTCATTATTCGCAGTCAAAGGCAGTGCCACTTCGTGCCCTCCACATCCCTCACGCTTTACCTTAAGTCAAAAACTTTTAGAACTGATTTTGATTTCTACTGAAAAAGAATTAATTTTGCGAGTTTTTTAGTGGAATAGGATTTATGAAAGGTGTTGTAGCAATTGTAGGGAGGCCTAACGTCGGAAAATCTACTCTTTTTAATCGTTTGATTGGTGAAAGAAAGGCTATTGTAGATGACATGCCCGGTGTTACTCGTGATAGAAATTATGGTATTTGTGAATGGACAGACCAAGAGTTTACCGTTATTGATACTGGTGGTTTTTTACCCGATACTCCCGATATTTTTGACCAAGCCATTCGCGAACAAGTCAAAATTGCTATCGAAGAAGCTGATGTCATTTTATTTCTTGTGGATGTTCATGATGGTTTAAATCCTTTTGATTTTGATATTGCTCAATTGCTAAGAACTTACAATAATAAAAAGGTAATTATCGTTGCTAATAAAGTGGATAATTCCAATTTTTTACAAAATATGCATGAATTTTATCAATTAGGTTTTGAGAATATTGTACCTATTGCTTCTAATTCTGGGTTTGGTGTTGGGGACTTATTAGATGAAATTTTAACCAAATTACCCTCTGAAAACCAACTAGAAACTATTGATTCTGATATTCCAAAAATTGCTTTTGTAGGAAGACCCAATGTAGGTAAATCCTCATTAGTAAATGCTTTATTAGATAAAAATCAAAATATTGTAACTCCTGTTGCTGGTACTACAAGAGATAGTATTTACACTCGTTATAAAGCCTTTGGATTTGATTTCTATTTGGTGGATACAGCAGGTTTAAGAAAAAAAGCTAACGTAAAAGAGCAGTTAGAGTTTTACTCAACCATAAGAACCATCAAAGCTATTGATGACTGTGACGTGGCTTTTTTAATGTTAGATGCTACTCAAGGTATTGAATCTCAAGATTTAAAAATCTTAGATTTAATAGTTTCGCGTAAAAAAGGATTAATTATTTTGGTAAATAAATGGGACTTAGTAGAAAAAACTAAAAACGTTGATAAAGAATATATTGCTTTAATTCAGGAGAGAATTGCTCCAATGACTCATGTACCTATTTTGTTTATTTCTGCTACTGAAAAATTGCGTATTCATAAAGCTCTTCAAAAAGCTGTTGATGTTGTGAAAATGAAAAACCTAAAAATTCCTACTCATGAATTGAATGATACATTATTGCCAATTATTAAAGATACTCCACCTCCTTCTTATCGTGGTCATTTAATAAAAATTAAGTTTATTACTCAAACCGAAGGTAGATGCCCAACATTTGCTTTTTATTGCAATTATCCTGAACATGTTCCTACTCACTACAAACGATTTTTAGAAAATAAAATTCGTGAACATTATAGTTTTGAAGGTTGGCCTATTACCATTGTAACTCGTGAAAAAAAATAAAAAATCATGAAAAAAAATTGTGTTTTAATTATTCTGTTTCTACAAACATTTTTAGTTGATAAAGTTTTTTCTCAAGCTGATGATTTGTATTACAGCCCTTATTCGTATTATGGTCTAGGAGATAAAATTAATAGTAATTCATTAAGAAACAGAGCATTAGGCTCTATTGGAATTGCAAATTCCTCTCCTATAAATATTATCATGGATAACCCTGCTTCTTATGCAGACCTAAAACAAACCACTTTTGAGTTTTCAGGTTCTTATAAATTGAGTAGTTTTATAACAGATACCCTAAAAATTTCTAGATCCAATACTGCTTTTGATGGTATTACCTTTGGTTTCCCCGCTAGTAAAAAATTTACTTTAGTTTTTGGGTTAACCCCTAATACTAAATCTGGTTATAAAGTCAAACAAATTTCTGATTTAATTCATGAGAATGATACCTTAAAATTATTGACTATTCGTTCTGGTGATGGTGGTATCAATAAAGGTACTTTGGGGTTTGGAATCCCATTTTTTAAACATAAATTAAATATGGGTTTTAATGCTCATTATTATTTTGGAAATATTTCACGTTACAAAGAAACAGCATTTCTACAAACAGGTTTTGTCAATACTTTAGTAAGGAATAGAACCAACTACAGTGGATTCGGTTATCATTTTGGTGTTTTATATTCTGATTCTATCGGCAAATCAAAATATAGAATTGGAGCAACTTACCAAACTTCTTTCAATTTGAATACACAACAAACCAACGAATATTTTGATGCAACTCCAACTGCTTATGGTATTCTTTACACTCCATTTGATACAAGTGTAAGCCCAAAATCTCAGTTTCAGAATCCTTCTGTTTTATGTTTGGGTATAGGAATGGATAATTTTAATAAATTCACTTGGGGTTTAGATTTTCAATATTACGATGCTTCTGCAACTTTAAGCAGTGAACCCAACACCGTTTTTCAAAAATCTTATAAAATTAATGCAGGTTTTGAGTGGGTACCCAAATTCAGTGAAGAAGGATATTGGAAAAAAGTTGCTTATAGATTGGGTGGATATTTTCAACAATCAGAGTTAAAACTTTATGACCAAAATATCAATCAAATGGCTTTAACCTTTGGTATGGGAATGCCTTTTAGAAGAACTCTCTCTCGTTTGAACCTTTACTTTGAACTCGGACAAAAAGGAGTTACCACCCAAAATTTAGTAAAAGAATTATATTTTTCTACTGGAATCGGTGTAACTTTTAACGAAACTTGGTTTATTAAACGTAAGTTAGATTAATCATGTTTTTTCAAAAAGAAACTTTGTTTATCGGTAAAA
>CAZBPK010000150.1:0-5035 GCA_964493765.1 uncultured Bacteroidia bacterium
TTTTGGCAGCGAAGCGGTCGCCCGTGCGGTGGGGCAGCCAAATGTGCCTGAATGTGCGTTGGGCTTACATTTTCTTTGTCTTTATGCAGCAAAAATTCATTTTTTATTCTGTCGTTGGTTTTGTCTTCTTACAATGAACGCTAACACGCAAATATACGCAATATATTTCTTTTTTGTATCTTTGTGGCGGGAAAACTCCAAAAAATTCTAACATTATGCAACATAGCGGGAAACAGAATATTTTGGAAGATTTTACGAAACTTATGAAAATTAAACGTTATGCCCCCTCTACCATTCGTTCCTACAAAAATGCCATATCCCTATTCTTAGATGCTTTTCCCCTACAAAAATCCGGAAAATATTTCCATTCGTGAAATTGAAGAGTTTTTACATCACAAAATCAAAGAAGTGCGTTTTTTCAGAGATATCAAGCAGGTTTAAGTAAGATTTATAGAGTATAGCGAAATATCTTTGAAGTGAAAAGTGCGATTCGCACAACCATTCTATCTTTAAGTTTTGGGAGATTTCAGGGTACAAAACTGTCAACTAGCACTGAACTTGAATAGAATAACAAAGTTCCAAGTTTACACATCAGCCCCGCTTTTCGCCAAGCCAATGTTGCCTGATGTTTTTATTCTTCGCTATGCACTTCGTTTTTGTGATAAACTACTTCGTTCTCAAATAGTCTAAACTCGTTGGTTTCTGTTTTATACCCGTTTTTGAGTGGTGAAGAAACGGTTACTTTTGACTTTAACACAATCGGCATTTGGTCTATTTCTTCGGGTTTGCTTGGAATAAAAAAGTAGTCTTTCAACTGCTCCCAATCGCAATCTCGTAAGGTTACGATTTTATCTAAATAGAAACTTACCCAACAATCCCCCAACTTTGAATTAGGTTTTTCTTGTGCTAATTTATTTCGTGTAATCTCTACATATTCGCTATCTAACTCAAAACCAATGTATTGTCTGCCTAATCTTTTGGAGGCAAGGGCTGTTGTACCTGTTCCACTAAAAGGGTCAAGTACGATGTCGTTTTCGTCTGTACTCATCAAAATTATCCTTTCCAATAAATGAATAGGTAACTGACAAGGGTGTTCATCTCTGTATTTATTGTGTTTTACTCGGTGTATGTCTGTCCATACATCTGAAAGTAAAGGTCCAAAAGGGTGCAAACCTGCTTTTTTCCCCCCGTAATCTTTGGATAAAAAATTTGTTTTTCTGTCCCTTTTATGCGGATAACGAACTTCATAAAACTTTAACTCTTTGGTATTTTTGGCATAAAATAAAATTCCGTAGTGATTAGGTTGTAAAGTTTTGCCCATAGGTGCTGTGGGTGCGTCCCAAGAAATCCAATGTTTAAAGTCTGCCACTTCATTCAGAATCCCCGCATAATATGTAAGCCATTTAGGTATATTATGCAAAAAGATAGAACCCGTAGGTTTGGTAACTCGTACCATTTCCAAAATCCACGCTTCGCACCACTCCAAATATTCTTGCAAAGCCAAACTATCTTTATACGATTTGTAGCCCTTTTTGAGATTGAAAGGCGGGTCGGCAAAAGTCATATCTACCGAATTATCGGGAATTTGTTTTAACAAATCCAAACAATCTCCTTGATGTATTTTATTTAAAAATAGCTCTATCATTTCAAATTTTGCATTAAAAAGTCCTTAAATCTATCTAACTCGTCTTTGTGAAACGTAAAAACTTCGTCAAAAGCTGTTACCATACGTTTCAAATCTCCCTGCCTTACATACCAACCTATGCCATCAACAAAACCAATAAATTTGGCTTGTGGGTAATACTGCTCTATCAATCTTTTGATATTTCCTTCTGTTTTAGACTTGTCGCCTTGTCCCGATGAAGTTGTTACCAAAAAAGAACTTTCTATGATAATTTGCGGGTTTGCCTTGCTTGGCAAAATGAAATCCATTGTTCGTTTTTCATCAAATTTATACTTGAAAAGTTCTTCTAAATCTCCTTTTTCAAACGGAATTTTCAAGTCTTCCAGAATTGTTTTTATCAAAAATTCAGGATTATTTTCTGCCTGTCCTGAATAACTGCCTTTTTCTTTGTATCGTACTAAGGTATCAATCATTGCAGGAATTTCAAAATTTAATTTGGAAATAGACAACTTTTTGAGTTCAAATAAAGGTAAAGTTTGGGCTAAAAATGGAACAGTTGAACCCTCAAAAAACAGATTTACAAGCCCTTTTCTAAAAAACTCGTTTTTCTTTATCATATTTTCTAAACGGCTGTCCCCCCATTCTTTTACTGCTTCTAATTTTTCAGTTTCACCCCATTTATCTTTGAGTAAAAGTTTGGCAAGTTCCTTATTTTCAGCCACTCGTACAACAGTTATTAACCTTTTCAGACTTTCATTCGCAAAACCTGTCAAAGCCAACAAAGCACGCAAACCGTTTTCTTTTTCGGCTAATAAATTTTCAAAAATTCCTTTTTTCAGTCCTTCTGTTTCCACTTTGTTTTTCAGCACAAGCAAAGTTTCATTCAAAGAATTGATGTAACTCTCATACTTTTCTTGAAAAACGGGGTTGTAAAAATAGAAAGTATTTTTGTCTAAAACGGTTTGGTATTTTTGTTCTGTTGTCATAATGCAAAGTTAGTAAAAAAGCCTATAATTTGCAGGCTTTGTGGTTGTTATTCTTTCTTAAAATATCAGGCAACGTTTTCGGGCTTTGCGTTCGGGCAGGTTTTTGGAGTATCCACCAAAGGAAGAATGGAAGTACCGCACTTGAATTAACCAAGACAACCCCCATTGTGGCAAACGGGGGTTGTCAGTTTTTGCTACTCTTTAATTATTTTTTCATAGTGTCTTTCTGTTCCTATCTTAATTTCAAGAATATAAACTCCAGTCGCTGGTAATTGTAAGGGACTTAATTCATTCCTTCTTTCTTCAATCAATTGTCCTTGCATATTAAACAACTTTATTTCAAAATTCTCATTATGAATGTTTTTATCCAAAACAACATTTATTTGATCTGTCGTTGGATTTGGATATATTTTTATTTTGTTAGCAATTTTATTATTATCAATCCCGGTAATTAATGCACTTCTTTGTGTGTACAAAATAGTATCACCTTTTCCATCAAGTTTAGCTATATTGTAAGTTGCACGCATAATACCATCATTTCCTACCTTGAAGTTATGAAATGCCACTTCAAAGCTATCGTAGTCTGTGATGAATTCTTGAGGGCTAATAAGAGGTGTACCTGTATTTTGTATATAGACTGCTTTTAGGTCTGCCTGAGGGTTACCCGAAGGAAGATTTCCAAAATCCATTTCGTCTTTCCATGCACACCAAACATAGTTATTGGTATAATCATAAGCTGTTTTAATCAAATGGCTACGGATATTATTGGTGGAGAGTTGCGTAGGTGTACTCCATGTATTACCGCCATCTAGGGAATATTCGTACATAATATTTGCGTTATGGTCAGGCATGGTTATATTATGATATATGTGGTAAAAAGCATGAATAACCCCATTTTTATCTACAACGATATTAGGATCCCATTGATCGTCATCTGTATCGTTAGCCCCACCAGTACCCTGAAGTGTAATAACCGGATTCCATGTTGTGCCACCGTCATAGGTTATTCTTGCTTTCACATCCCAATTCCAACCGTTTGTTGCGCAAGGAGAAGGCATATTTCCAGAGCACCCATTTACATTTTCCCGCCATGCAATCATTAAGGTATCGTGAGATGTTCCTCCAAAATCTGCTACTGGAAAAGCGGCATGACGATAATTCATACTGTTTTGAGAGAGTTTAGAAGAGGTAAAAGTGCTGCCTCCATTAATAGAACGAGCATACCAGCATGTTGAGTAAAAATTGCCAGAGTAATTTTGATGATTACCTTGTTGCCACATGATGTGTATTCTTTCTTGTCTGTCTACAGTGATTTGTGAGAACTGAATGGTATCGCCTGCATTTTGTGTTTGGGTATTGATGGTGTTTGTGGTTACCCATGAAGTGCCATTATATTTTGCGTAACCCAATGAAAAATTTCCTGATTCCCATATAATATGAATATTATCACTTTGGTCGATGTCTGCGGAAATGGTGCTTTGTCCACTTGCTGCGGGAGGATAAAGTGTCCCTGGACTTGTCCATGTATTACCGCCATCTGATGATTTTATCCATTTGTTTTGTGCACCTTGACGGTAAAATATGATTACCGTTCCGTCTGATTTAACAACCATTGCATTAGCAACACTACCTCCAACGTTATTCATAGGCGAAATTGACCCCGTAATACTTGCCGCTGGTTTGGGTGAAGGATACCAGTATGCATCAATACCGTGGTTTGTGGTTTGAGCGTTGATGTTATTAGCCCAAAGTCCGATAGTTAGGAAAAGAACGATTTTTTTCATGTTTTTAAAATTTTTATTGATTAATTTAATTAGATGTATTTTTTATGTACCTAAACACTTCTCTTTTGTTCATTAATGAAGCGATTTTTCTCTAAATTACTCCTTTTCATAAACAAAAAATTTAATGTTTTATTAATATTGCAAATTTAAAAAAATTTCTGATTACATCATACCATTTTTTGCGAAAATAATTTTTTTATAGAAAAAATGATTTTCTTGAAGGAAATATAAAATAGTATGGGAATTTATTACTCATGTTTTTTGAAAGTTTATTTTCGCCAGCCAAACCTAAGTACTTTAAGAACTAAAACTACTCTAGATAATCTCTAATTTTAATAGATAACATCGTTTCAATTTGTTCATCACTAAAATTGGATAACCTTAAACTCTTAATCGCATTTATAATTTTAGTTCTCTCCTCTTCTGCCTTTTTCTTTTCCTCTTCTAACTCTTTCCTTGTTTCCGCTAATTCTTTTATATACTTCTTTTCTTTGTCCTCAAACATGGCATTCACGGTTCGCCATGCCTCTTGTTCTTTCTCAATCAGTTTCCTTTCATTAGGATTCGTCCCTGAATAATGCAATATCTCTGCTGTCAGCTTGATTTCTTCATTGTCTATGGGATAGGGATATTCCTTGATG
>CAZBPK010000151.1:0-20237 GCA_964493765.1 uncultured Bacteroidia bacterium
GTGTTTTAGTAATTACTTGCTTAATAAATAATTCTTATGGTCAAAGCACCCAAAATATAACTTGGAATCCCGAGTGGCTAAATCCTGTAACTTTTAAAATTGGATTAGGCAAAACTCCTAACCAAAAAGTTCCTTATTGCAAAGATTGTGTTTTTGATACAGATTATGAATTTATACCCGTTAAAACTTATTTATTACCCGTTAGTAATTTTACTTATCAATTAGCTGATATTTCTTCACAATTTAAAGATACAGAAACAAAAATTGATTTAAAATATAGCAACTTAAAGTTACAAGGTAGTGATTGGTTTCCTCAACAATTAGTTCAAATTCAAGAGGTTGTTTATGATAAAGGAAAATCATTTGTACCTGTTAAAGTTTATGGTGCACAAGTGAATGCACAAGGTCAAATCCGTTTAGTAGAAAATATAGATATTAAGCTCCAATCCTTGCAATTAACCCCAAAAGCTCAAAAAACACAAAGAACTTACGCACCTTCTTCTGTACTTTCCAACGGTTTGATTTATAAATTAGGAGTTGTGGATAATGGAGTTTATAGAATTAATAGAAACCAACTATCCCAAATGGGGTTTGATGTCAATAATTTAGATCCAAGAAACATAAAAATTTACAGCAATGGAGGTAGAATGCTCCCTCAGCCCAATTCTCAACCTATTTATGATGATTTATTTGAAAATGCTATTTATGTTTATGGCGAGGATGATGGAAGTTTTGATGCAAATGACTATATTCTTTTTTATGGGGAAAGTCCTCATAGAATTAATTGGGATACAACAGGTTGTGTAGAAAAACATATAATCAATATTTATTCAGACAGCACGTTTTATTTTATTAAAGTAGATAACTCCAAAGGTAAACGTATTGATTTTAGAGCAAATACCAATATTTCTGGTACCAATATCAGCACTTGTAAAACTATTCAATGGATTGAAGAAGAACAAGTTAATCTACTACAAACAGGCAGACTTTGGTTAGGACCCGTATTTGATTTTGTTACTTCTAGGGATTATAATTTCCCTATTAACAATATTGTACAAGGAAGTAATTTGACGGTAAGAACTAGAGTTTTTACCAGAGGTGGTATGCAGAGTAATTGGACATTATCCCATAATGGTAACCCAATTAGTAATATTATTGCAGCCCCTGTAAATATTTATAGCCCCGATTTACTGTATGCTTCTAATACTTATAACTGCCAAAATATCCCCCAATCTCAAATCAGTAATAATCTTGTCCTTAACTTGAAACATAATAAAACGTTTGATTCTATAGGGTGGTTAGATTTTATTGAAATAGAATATGAGCAAAATTTAAAACATTTTGGAAGTAATTATGTATTTAGAATTGGACATCAAGGAAACGCAAATATTTCATTAGAAGGAAATAATAAATTATGGATTTGGGATATTACAAATGGTCAAGAACCTATCTTACAACAATCTAATCACGATAATACAAACCATCTTTTTAATTTAGTGGCAAACAATAATTCTTTTGTTTCTTTTGACCCTGACCAGTTGCCTAGTCCCATTTTAGTTCATCGTGTTGATAATCAAAATTTACATGCTTTAGATTGGGCGAATTATCTTTTAATAACACCTTATGAACTACGTAGTGTAGCTGACCAATTAGCAAATTTTCATAGATTTCATTATCAAAGAAAAGTTCATGTAGTGAATATTCATGAGATTTTTAATGAATTTGGTGGTGGAAGAAGAGATGTAACTGCTATCCGAAATTTTATCAAAATGTTTTATGACCGAGCTTCAGGAAATCCAGATCAAAGACCTCAATGGGTTTTATTATTTGGTGATGGTCATCATGACCCTAAAAATCGGGTGCAAGGTGTGAATTATATTCCTACCTATCAATCTAGAGAATCATTAAATCCTCCTTTTTCTTTTGTTAGTGATGATTATTTTACTTTTTTAGATGATAATGAAGGAAATTGGGGCGAGCCTTCAGAAATTCATTATTCCGATATTGCTATTGGAAGGTTACCCGTTGAAAACATTGTGGATGCACAAAATGTGGTAACCAAAATTTTACATTACTCTAATCAACCAGAAACTTTAGGTGAATGGAGAAATAGAATTTTATTTGTAGGTGATGTGAAATTGGGTGGAAGTTTTCCTGAATGTAATCACATGAATGAAGCAGATAACTTGAGCCGAAAAGTAGAACAAAATGCTCCTTGCATCTATATTGATAAATTGTATTTAGATACCTATCCTGCGGTTAATTCTCCTGATGGTATCCGATTTCCACAATCACGAACACGCTTATTAGAAAAAGCTCAAGCGGGTAATTTGATTATCAACTATACAGGGCATGGCGGTGAAGACGGCTGGTCTAATGCAAAAATATTTGAAATTCCTGATATTCAAGCCCTTTCAAATTTTAATTCTTTACCTTTATATGTAACTGCTACTTGCGAATTTGGTAGATGGGACGAATATAACTTTCGTTGTGGTGGTGAGTGGTTACTCTCGAATTCTAATGGAGGGGCCATTGGTTTGTTTACTTCCGTTCGTGTAGTTTTTTCTTCTGCTAATTTTGCTATTAATACACGTTTTTATGATTATGTTTTTAGATTTGATTCTACCCAACAATCTTATTACACCATCGGTGAAATTTATCGTTTAACCAAAAATGCTACATTTCCAGTCGCAACTACTAATACCCGTAGCTATTCTTTGTTAATGGATCCTGGTTTAATCTTAAATTATCCCGAAAAAAAAGTAGTGATAACTCAAATAAACCAAAACTCAGCTGGACAGGATACCATCAAAGCAAGGCAATTTGTAACATTAAAAGGAGAAATTCGCAATTATGATAATTCCGTTGACCAAAATTTTAATGGAACATTATTCGCTAATATTTATGATAAAGCATCTATTACACGAGCCATTAATTGCGGCACGAATTTTCCATTATTCAAAAATATTTTATTCAACGGTCAAGTAACTGTTCAAAATGGTTTATTTACCGTGCAATTTGTGGTTCCTTTAGATATATCTTATGAAATTGGAAATGGAAAATTTATTTTTTATGCTCAAAGTAATGAAGCCGATGCAGCAGGCTGCAGAAATGATGTTATAGTATGTTGCACAGACATTATGGCGCCTGTTGATAATCAACCTCCTATGGTGAATCTATTTTTGAATGATACCTGCTGTTGGATTAATGGTGGTATGACCAGCCAAAATCCTAATTTAATTGCCTTAATTCGTGATGATATGGGTATTAATACTAGTGGTTTAGGCGTTGGTCGTGAATTAATTGCCATTATTGATAATGACGTTAATAATCCCATCCTCTTAAATGACCACTACAAAGCCAATAGAGATTCGTATAACTCTGGTAAAATAGAATACCGTTTACAAAACCTCACTCCGGGTGAACATTGTATAAAAATTAAAGTTTGGGACGTTAATAATAACTCTGCCACCGATGAAACCTGTTTTATTGTAGAAAATAATGCTAAACTTGCCATAGACAGATTAATCAATTACCCCAATCCTTTCACCACTAAAACACAATTCTTTTTTGAGCATAATCGTGCTGGTGATGAATTAGACATTAAAATTGATATTTTTACAATTTCTGGTAAATTAGTTAAAACTTTGCAAGATAAAATTTATGCGGAAAGTAAAATTTGTAATCGTTTAGAATGGGACGGTTTAGATGATTTTGGGGATAGAATCGGAAGAGGTACTTATGTTTACAAAGTTACTGTCCGTGCTCCAAGAACAGGAGATGTTGTTTCTAAATATGAAAAACTTGTAATTTTAAGGTAACAATTAAAATTTTTTGAATTTATGTTTAAATTCCCAAAAAAAACATAAATTTGCACTAAATATATCATGAAAAAGTATTTAAGCATTTTATTATTAAGTTTTTTAATTGCGTGTGGAGGTTCAAAAAAGGATTCCTCTGTTAATAATGAAAATTCAAAAGATAATACTGAACAAACTTCTGCGAATGATGGTGGCGGAAAAGGTTGTAATATCAGTAAAGATGAATTTAAGAAAGCCAAAATATTTGAACCTTTATCGGAAGCAGAACTTCCTGAATCTGTTAGTTTGTTAGAATTCGCACCAGAAAGAAAATCACAGGGTAGCCAAGGTTCTTGTGTAGGTTGGTCTAGTTCCTATGGTGCAAGAACCATTTTGCAAGCCGCTACATTTGGTGATGACCCTAATCAAATTGCATTTAGTCCAAGTTTTGTTTATAATCAAATAAAAGTAGCTGGTTGTGACAGAGGCTCTTATATTAACGATGCGATGGATTTACTTACCCAAATGGGCGATGTTCCTTTAAGTGATTTTAGTTATGATGAATCTGTTTGTTCTGATTTGCCCGATAATCAACTTAAGCAAAAAGCAAAAAATTATAAAATTTTAGGTTATAACCGTTTGACAACAGGACAAACTTTTGATATTAATTATGAAGCTATGAAACAAAATTTAGCTCAAGGAGCACCTGTGGTTGTTGCTTTGCCTGTTGGTGGTTCTTTTGAAAATATGTGGGGCAAAGAATTTTGGAGACCTAATGACTACGATTATGAACAATTAGAAATTTATAAAAATAGCTACGGTGGCACATTTGGCGGTCATGCAATGTGTGTAATTGGGTATGATAATAATAAGGGCGTCCAAATTATGAATTCTTGGGGTAAAGAGTTTGGTAAAGATGGGGTTTTTTGGATGTCTGAGAAAGATTTTAAAGCCTTTTGTATGGAAGCTTATGGTTTGTTCCCCTTCCCACGTGAGAAAAAAGAAACCCAAGGTCTTGATTTTTCTGCTGAAATTGGTTTTAAAATCAATAAAACCAATGATTTCATTCCTTTAAATAAAGTTTCTGATTATACCTTTACATCTTCCAATAAAGTTCCTAAAAAAACTAAGTTTAAAGTGAGTGTTAAAAATGATATGGCTTGTTATGTATATGTGATAGGACAAGAAACCGATGGTTCTTCTTACATTTTATTCCCATATACTAAAGACCACTCGCCTTATTGCGGTATTACTGGTACTCGTGTTTTTCCAGCTGACCATTCCTTGATGGTAGATGATATTGGGAATAAAGATGTTATGTGTGTAATTCTCTCAAAATCTGAATTAGATATTCATGCAATCAACGATTTTGTGAACAATAATCGTAACGAAAGTTATGAAAGTCGTGTAAAAAAAGCATTAAATAAAGAGCTTATTGCTAGCCAATTTTTACAATCACAAGCAGGAAATAAAGTAAAAGTTCAAGTAAAAGATACTCCTGCTAATGCGATACCCTTTTTCATTGAAATTAACAAGTAATTAAATAGGAAATTGTAAACTTTTAGTAACAGAATTTTTTGTTACTAAAAGTTTATTTTTTTATAACCAATTAGTTGCTTCTCAAAACTTGCTATCAAAACTATAAGACTCTTAATTGTTTGTTTCGTTATTTTTATTATTAAGAAAATGAATTCTTTGTATAGAATACCAGCAAACTACTGCTAAAATAGAACTAAATATTCCATAACCATATTGCATTAAAATAAAGTATCCAATACTAAACAAACCTGCATAAATCCCAATAACGCCTAATAACCATGAAAGGATTAAAAAGCCCACTGGATTGGACGAAGTAGTTGAACTAAATTGACCCCAAAAACCTATAGGCTTAATTTTTTGATAAAATTTAATCAGTGTGGAATTATCCGTTGGAGGTGTTAAATAGGTTACAATCAAAGTGATAGCAACGGAAATAAGTACTAAAAGATATAAATTGGAACTTTCCTTAAGAAAGGCTAAGGGTTCAAAAGCATAACTTAAAAAAAGTAAAATGGCTGGTGTAACTGTTGCGGTAATTTCAGACCAAGCGGATATCCTCCACCAAAACCATCTCATAATCAATACAAAACCTATTCCTGCTCCACATTGTAATAAAAATTCCCATGCTTGTTTAACACTTTCTAATTTTGTACTGATCCATAAAGAAAATAACATCAAAATAAATACAGTGATTTTGGAAACTTTTAATAAAGTTTTGTCTGAAAAATCAAATAAAACATGAATACCATCATTGATGATATAGGAAGTACCCCAGTTTAATTGGGTAGATAAAGTGGACATATAAGCAGATAAAAAAGCTACCAATAAAAGCCCTTTTAGACCCATGGGCAAATAGTTTTTCATGAGTAAAACAAACGAAATGGAATAATTTTCAGGTTGAGGATATAAGATGTAAGCACATAACCCGATAATAATCCAGGGCCATGGTCTTAATGCGTAATGGGCAAATTGAAAAAATAAAGTAGAAAGAATGGCATCATTCTCAGATTTTGTGGACATCATTCGTTGAGCTACATACCCCCCTCCACCAGGTTCTGCACCAGGATACCAAATAGCCCACCAATTCAACAATAAATACCCTAAAATGGTGCTGAAAGGTAAATTTTCTGATGTTGGAAAGAAATTCAAATGATTTGCAGGTAATTTTTCCATTAACCCTAACATTCCTCCTATATTGGGTTGATATAGTACATAGAAAGCCATGGCAATACACCCCAACATAGCCACTGCAAATTGAACAGCATCGGTAATCATAATTCCTTTAAGTCCTGCAATAGAAGAGTAAAAGGCTGTAAAAAGCATTAACGCAAATAAAATCCAAAGTGCACTTTCATTATTTAAATCAAAAAAAATGATAAGAATTTTGAGCATAGCAAAATTTACCCAACCAATAATTAGGGCATTCATAAAAATACCCAAGTACAAAGCTCTAAATACCCTTAAAACAGTGGCGGGAGTTCCTGAGTAACGTAAATGAATGAGTTCTAAATCGGTGGTAATACCTGCTCTTTTCCAATATTTAGCGAAAAAAAAAGTAGTTAAAACGCCGCTAATCAACATATTCCACCAAATCCAATTTCCTGAGATTCCATTTTTACTCACAATTTCAGCAACAGCTAAGGGAGTGTCTGCAGCAAAAGTTGTTGCTACCATTGATAAACCTGCTAACCACCAACTGTTATTAGAGCCTCCTAGAAAATAGGATTTGAAATCTTGTTTTTCTTTTTTCCCCCAATAGATTCCTATCCCAAGGCTAATGATTAAATAAAGAATGATAACGAACCAATCAAAAACGGTTAGCATATAGAATGCAAATTAAAGAAAATTTATGAATCAAAAATAAATTTTGAATTCATTTAATTTGGGAAGAAGACTAAAATTCAAAATAGATAATTATTTTCATTTGGGCGTGTCCCTTGCAACGCTGCGGGTCGGGCTGCTTTGGGTTTCACTTCGTTTCAGCAATCCTTTTTCCACTTTTTTCAAAAGCGTTAAAAGGCAGTGCCACTTTGTGCCCTCAGCATCCCTCACGCATACAGCAATAATATTTGCAATTACTTAATGGGTATGTAAATTTCTTTTCCTTTATCTGTAAATTCTTTCGCTTTTTCTTTTAATCCTTCTTCAATAACTTTATTTTCATCAACTTGATGGGATTGAGCATATTCTCGGATTTGTTGAGTGATTTCCATAGAACAAAACTTGGGTCCACACATAGAACAAAAATGAGCGACTTTTGCATTATCAGAAGGTAAAGTTTCATCATGAAACTCACGGGCAGTTTCTGGATCTAAGGATAAATTGAATTGGTCTTCCCATCTAAATTCAAACCTTGCTTTACTTAAAGCATTATCACGAATTTGAGCACCGGGGTGTCCTTTGGCTAAATCTGCAGCATGAGCAGCAATTTTATAGGCAATTACACCATCTTTAACGTCTTTTTTGTTAGGTAATCCTAAATGTTCTTTTGGAGTTACATAACATAACATAGCACAACCATACCAACCAATCATAGCCGCACCAATAGCAGAAGTAATATGGTCATAACCAGGTGCTATATCTGTTGTTAAAGGTCCGAGTGTATAAAATGGGGCTTCATGGCATTCTTTTAATTGTTTTTCCATGTTTTCTTGAATTAAGTGCATAGGTACATGACCAGGACCTTCAATCATCACTTGAACATCATGTTTCCAAGCAATTTGAGTTAATTCTCCAAGAGTTTCTAATTCAGCGAATTGTGCTTTATCGTTTGCATCAGCAATAGACCCAGGTCTTAAACCATCTCCCAAAGAAAAAGAAACATCATAAGCCTTCATGATTTCACAAATTTCCTCAAAATGAGTATATAAGAAATTCTCTTTATGATGAGCCAAACACCATTTGGCCATAATAGAACCACCTCTGGAAACAATACCCGTAACACGATTGGCAGTATAAGGAATATATTTTAATCTAACACCAGCATGAATAGTAAAATAGTCCACTCCTTGTTCTGCTTGTTCAATGAGAGTATCTTTAAAAATTTCCCATGTTAATTCTTCGGGGCGTCCACCTACTTTTTCTAAGGCTTGATAAATAGGCACCGTTCCAATGGGTACAGGGGAATTTCTTAATATCCATTCACGAGTTTCATGAATATTTTTTCCAGTACTTAAATCCATGATGGTATCGGCACCCCAGCGGCAAGCCCAAACAGCTTTTTCTACTTCTTCAGCAATAGAGGATGTAACCGCTGAATTCCCAATATTAGCATTAATTTTTACCAAAAAATTCCTTCCTATTATCATGGGTTCACTTTCAGGGTGATTGATATTTGCTGGAATAATTGCCCGACCCGCAGCCACCTCTTGTCTTACAAATTCAGCGGTAATTTCTCCTTTAGAAATTCTTGCGCCCCAATCAAATCCAGGATGTTGTTGTGATAAATATTCTTTATAAAGTTCTAAACACTGATTTTCACGGATAGCAATATACTCCATTTCGGGTGTAATAATTCCTTTTTTTGCATAATGTAATTGTGTAACATTATGACCATTTTTGGCTTTTAAAGGTTTGGGTATATGTGGAAAACGAATAGAATCTAAATCAGGCTTATTTAAACGTTCTTTACCATATTCAGAAGTAATTTCAGGAAGTTCTTCTACATCATTCCTTTCTAAGATCCAAGACTTTCTAATTTTTTTTAAGCCTTTGTAAATATCAATGTTTTGAGAATCATCGGAGTAAGGTCCAGAAGTATCATAAACTACTACAGGCACTTCACCCTTAGATAAATTGATTTGCCTCATGGCTACTTCTATAGGATAAAGTTTGCCTTTTATATGTATTTTTTCAGATTTAGGAAATGCACCAGTTGTAATAATTTGATTATCAGGAATAACTTCTAATTTTGCCATTTTTTATATTGATATGAATTTCAAAATTGCTAACAAATTCGCAAAATTGCAAGTTCAAATAAAACTATTTTAAAGTGAAAACTTTTTAGGATAGTTTTATCCTTTTCCGCCGATTCAACAACAAATGTTATCGATTCAGTGATAAAACAAATTTTTGTTGTAATTTTGCCATTATGATTTTTCTGCAACCTTGGGTACTTTGGTTTTTATTGTTCCTTTTAATACCCATAATTGTACATCTTTTTAATTTTCAGAAGCCTAAAAAACTACTATTCAGCAATATACAGTTCATCAAAGAAGTTGATAAAGTAGTTACACAAAGAATTAAACTCAAGCAATGGCTTTTGTTAATTGCACGTTTATTAGCAGTGGCTTCCTTAGTATTTGCTTTTGCTTCTCCAATCATAAAAAATAATGAAAACGCAACAGGTACTTCAGGAAATCGTTCTGTAATTGTTTTGATAGACAATTCGCTGAGTATGTCTGCTTCTAATCCAAAAGGTATTTACTTAGACCAAGCAAAATTTTTAGCCCGTGAAATTATAAAATCTTATGAGCCTACGGATGAATTTCAGATACAAACTACTGCAAAATTGCGTTTAAATACTACTTTTGTTCGTCAAAATGAAGCATTAGAAAGAATTCAGGAAATTGGTTTTCATCAAAATAGTTTTTCTTACAAAAAATTGGTAGAAATTTTACCTTTTTTGTTTCAAAATGCGGGCAGTGCAAATCGTTCTATTTATATAGTATCGGATTTTCAAAAATCCACCTTTTTATCTGAAGTAACGGAAAAAAAATGGTCAGAGGAATATAAAGTGCATTTTGTGCCTCTTTCTAAACAGACGTTTAAGAACGTATTTATTTCAGAAATTCAGCCTGAAAGTCATATCTTTGAAAAAGGTAAACCTTTAACTTTAAAATTGAAAATACAAAATTTATCTGATGAAAAAATTCCTAAGTTATCGATTCAAACGGAAGTGAATGGAAAAATTGTAGCTATATCTTCTGAAAGTTTAGAACCTAATGAAATTAAAAATACACAAATTACTTACACCATTCAGGAAACGGGTTGGCAGCAAGCCAAAATTTTTTTAGAAGATTATCCTATTCAGTTTGATAATGCTAGATTTTTTTCTTATTACGTTGCAGAAAAACACTCTGTTTTATTGGTTAAAGGAAATGAAAATTCGTTATATTTAGAAAAGTTTTTGCAGGAAGTTGCCACCAATTTTCATTTAAAGACCGTTAATACTTTTGAATTGAGTAATGAGGATTTGAAAAATTATGAAGTACTTATTTTGATGGGAATTAAGGATTTATCTAATGGAAATGCCAATAGAATCAGTGAATGGGTGAAGCAGGGTGGTGGGCTTTTATTTTTCCCTCATGAAGAAATGATTTTAAAAGATATTCAAAATTTGTATGACCAATTAAGGGTTGGGCAGTGGAAAAATCTTGAAATTTTAACGCAAAAAGTACTCTTGGAAAACCCTGATGTCGAAATGCCTTTTTTTAAGGATATTTTCCTACCTAACAAAAAAAATGCAGAATTAGAAAGTCCTAATTTTCAAAAAATTTATGGTTTTCAGCCTCATAAAGAAAGTGTTTATCAAAACATTGTGAAACTAAAAAATCATGAGCCCTTGTTAGTACAAAGCAGAGCTGGTTCAGGTTTAGTATTTAGTTTTACTTTCTTTCCTAATTTAAAATGGACAGATATGGTAAATCATTCTTTGTTTGCTCCATTGGTTTACAAGTCTTTATGGTTAGCTTCTAATGCTCAAAAATGGTTTTTACAAATGCCTATTGGTGAAAGTGAAATTTTCAAAATCCCTAGTTTATCTAAAAGTTTAGTCAAACTTAAAAAAGAAAATAAAGAATGGATACCTGAACAATACCCCCAATCGGGAATATTAAGTTTGAATTTCAATAAGTTAGAAATAGAACCTGGAAATTATAAATTAGTACAAGGAGATTCTTTGTTTGCTTGTATCGGTTTTAATTTACCTGTTTCAGAATCGGACTTGATCCCCGCTCAATCAGACTTTTTAAAGCAAAATGGATTAGTTTTGGATACCAATACCAACGTGCTTACTCAATCTATTCAACAATCTGAGCAAGGTATTCCTTTATGGAAATATTTTTTAATTTTTTGTTTGTTGATGTTAATTGCTGAATTACTTATTCTTAAATTCATTAGATGAATATCACAAATTTAGAAGATACTATTGTAGCTATTGCAACGGGAGACGTTATCTCTGCGATTGGCATTGTACGATTATCAGGAAAACATACTTTTGATATCGCTCAAAGATTATTTCCTTCTAAAAATCTCCAAGATTTACCCTCTCATACCCTTCATTTTGGAAAAATATATGATGAAAATCAGCAGGTAATTGATGAAGTGGTAATTAGTTTGTTTAAAGCTCCACATTCATATACGGGTGAAAATATTATTGAAATATCCTGTCATGGTAACCCATTGATTTTGAAAAAAGTTGTAGAAACTTGTATTCGTTTAGGGGCAAGGTTAGCCAACCCTGGTGAGTTTACTTTACGTGCTTTTTTAAATGGTAAAATAGATTTAACGCAAGCAGAAGCAGTTGCGGATTTGATACATGCTCAATCGGACAAAGCTCATGAATTAGCTATAAAACAACTCAAAGGCGGTTTTTCCAACGATTTAAAATCTTTAAGAACTCAATTATTAGACTTGGCAAGCCTTTTAGAATTAGAATTAGATTTCAGCGAAGAAGATGTTGAATTTGCTAATCGTGAGGAACTTTTATTGACTCTTCAACAGATTTTTATCAAAATTAATGAATTAAAAGAGTCTTTTCGTTTGGGAAATGTTATTAAACAGGGGATTCCTACTGTAATAGCGGGTCGTCCGAATGCAGGAAAATCCTCATTGTTAAATTTATTGTTAAATGAAGATAGAGCGATTGTTTCTGAAATAGCTGGAACTACTCGGGATACTATTGAAGAAACTTTAAATTTGAATGGAATTTTATTTCAATTTATTGATACTGCAGGTATTAGGAAAGCTACTGATACAATTGAAACCATTGGTATTCAAAAAACATTTGAGAAAATCCAAAAAGCATCTGTCTTAATTTACCTTTTTGATTGCCAATTAATTACATTTGAACAAGTGCTTGAAGATTTACAATCCTTTCCCTTAGAAAATTTGTATTTGATTTTAGTAGCCAATAAAATTGACCTTAATCCCCATTATGAGTTTGAGGAAAAACTTCAAAAATTAGCATCAAAAACCTTAAAGATTACTTGTAAAGATTCTCAAAGTGTTGATAGGATTAAGCAAAGTTTAAAGGATTATGCACAAAATCAAATCGATTCAGATTCTACAATTATTACCAATGCAAGGCATTACGAAGCATTAGAAAGATGCCATGAGGCTTTAATTCAAGCTTTAAACAACATGAAAAACCATGTTTCTTCAGAATTTATTGCCCAAGATTTAAGGCAAGTGCTATTTTATTTGGGTACTATTACTGGAGAAATATCCAATGATGAAATTCTGGGAAATATTTTCAGTAAGTTTTGTATAGGAAAGTAAATGGTTGTAAACTAAATCAATTGGTACTTAGTTCCAAGTTTTTAGAGGATCATCTTTTCTATGGAGAATACTATATCTTTTTTTATCAAGTGTGATAAGGTGAGTCATATTTTTTTGTTCTGGAAACTTTCGAAAAAAAATTCGGTTATTTAATGCAAGATTTTTGGTTGAGGTAATTTTAGGATATTCAAAATAAATTTCAGCTTTATCAACGGATATTTCCATTCCTATCCAATCAAAAGAAAGTTTTTTTCCATTTTGGTAAAGTAGAAAATATTCTTTGAAATAAGTTTGAGTATAATTTTGAATATTGGGGTCCGTAATAAAAATTTTTTTTTGAAAGTAATCAGAGAGTTCAACTTCAAGGTCGTCCCAAAAGATGTTAGATATGACTTGGAGAGAGTTTTGGGTTTGTTGAATTTGTGTGATTGATAAATAGAATTTATGAGGGGGTATTTTAAAAGAATGAAAACAAGGTTTTAGAGTAAGCGTGAGGGGGCTGTAAGGATTAGCACTGCCTTTGACTGAAAGGAAAAGGATTACCGAAGCGAATAGCGAAGCCTGAAAGACCCCGACCCTGAAAGTAGTGAAGGGACACGCCCAAATAGAAAATATTTTTTTTTTCAACATTAATTTACTGATACCAGATTGGAAGATAAAGCTTTTTGCTCTAAATCTGTTTTAATAGGTAGAATAACGGTAAAGGTGGTTCTTCCGGGAATAGATTCTACAGAAATAGTTCCATAGTGTTTTTCAATGATTTTTTTACAGATATCTAAACCCAAACCTGTTCCTTGTCCTTCGGGTTTTGTGGTAAAGAAAGGTTCAAAGATTTTTTGTTGAATTTCGGGAGGAATACCTTTGCCTGAGTCAGTAAACTTAATAACAATGTTATCGTCAATTTTTTTGATGCTAATCTCTAAACTACCTTTACCGCCCATTGCATGAATGGAATTGGATAAAAAGTTCGTCCAAACTTGGCTAAGTTCATCGGAATAGGTATAAATGGAAGGTAAGTTTTCCTCAAAATCTCTAATAACGTCAATACCATATTTCAATTGGTTATGGTAGATGGTTAAAACGACGTTCATGTTTTCAATGAGGTTTGTGGGAACGGGTTTATCATCTAATTGTTTACGAGAATAGTTTTTCAAAGCAAAAACAATTTTTTGGATTTTGTGAATAGCAATTTCTATGTTACTGATATTCAAACGTATTTTACCCATACTGTTAGCCATATCCAAGATAAAATCGGAATCAGGAAGTTTTAATAATGGAATAAATTCCTCAATATCTTTGATTAGACCAATTTTTACTAGTTTAGGAGCAACAGTAGTATCATCAATACCCTGAGATTCTAATATAGCTTGAATTTCTTTTTTGTATTGTCTTTCTTCACGGCTTGAAAGTTGGTCTGAGAAATTCATAGCTCTTTCAACCATTTTGTTGAAAAGAGCAATTTGTTCATCATTAAGAATTTTATAAAGTTTAGGGCTTTCTAGAAATACTAACTCCATACCATTAGAAATGTTGGTACTAGAAGCTTGGATTGCACCAATTGGAGTATTAATTTCATGAGCAATACCCGCTACTAATTGACCCAAAGTAGCCATTTTTTCCGCTAGAACCAATTGGTCTTGAGCATTTTTTAGTTCTGAATAAGCAGATTCAATTTGTTTACTTGCTTCTTGTTGTGCCGTAACATCAATAAAAGCTGCTAAAACTGTATCCATACCTTGATACGAAACCAATCTTAAACTTAAAAATATCCATCCTTTTTTTATTTCTCCTTCGGTATTCCATTCAAAGGAAAGTTCTTTATTGTTAATTTCTTTTTCTGGGTTTTCTTGAAGTTCTTGAATTAAATCATGCCAACTTGTTTGAGCTAAAAAATTAGGAATTCCTTTATTGGTTAAGTCTTTAGTGGGAGTATTTAAAAATTCAGACAAGCCTTCATTGGCGTACATAATCACTAAGTTAGAAGGAGACATCAAAAATAATGGAATAGGAATACCTTCAGCAATTTTTTGGAACTGTTCCGCAGCTTTTGTTGCTTCTGTGATATCTCTATAAGACCAAACTCTTCCTATAATTTCTTCTCCTACTTTTTGTGGAAATGAATATCTTTCAATGGTTCTGCCGTCTTTTAATTCAATTTTATCGTAGCTTTCTTGATTTCTATGGTTGTATAAAAATAGAACTTTATTCATAAAAGCAGCGGGGTCTTTAACTTGTTTCAAGATATGAGATAAAACTTGTTTATCATCTTGAGATTCAATAATATTTCTGGGTATGTTCCAAATTTCAATAAATCGATTGTTTACATTGAGCATTTTTCCTTGAATATCTACTGCTAAAATACCATCAGCGGTGGCTTCAAAAGTAGCACTTAATAAGGATAAAGATTGGTCAACACTTTTTTTTACGTCCTCAAGTTCTTCATTGGCTCTTTGATACTTTAAAGACTGAATTTCTAAATCTTTGATTTTATTTTTTAAACTTTCTTCGTTTTTTTTTAATTCAGAAAATTTTTCTTGAGTTTTACTAAAACTTGGAAGTACCAACAAAAAATATGAAGCCAAACCTATTAACCAAATGGCTATACTTCCGATGGTTATGTAACTCGGTAATGTTATATTGGAAGTTATAGGGACAATGATTGTTAATAAACCTAACAAAATAAATAATATGATGCTTATCCATAAGGATTGATTGGCATTGAGTTTCATAAATTTGTTTAATTTTGCACGGTTGCAAAGATAACAAATTTTTTTTTAAATTTTTACATGAATTCCCTAATTGAAATGAATAATTTTTCCACGAAGTATGCTGTTATGGAACATTTTTATACAATCCAAGGCGAAGGCTATTGGACTGGAACTCCTGCATATTTTGTTCGTTTAGCGGGTTGTGATGTGGGTTGTCATTGGTGTGATGTAAAAGAATCATGGAACCCCAATTTACATCCTTTATTATCGTTAGAACAGATTTTACAATCTATTCAAAATACTCCCACTCAAAGAGTAGTCATAACGGGTGGCGAACCCCTTCAGCAAGATTTGACTTCCCTATGCGATGTTTTACATCAAAATCATTATAAAATTCATTTAGAAACTTCAGGAGCATTCCCTTTGAGTGGAAATATGGATTGGGTTTGTCTTTCTCCCAAAAAATTTAAAAAACCTTTATCTTCCATTTATGAAAATATCCACGAATTAAAAATCATTATTTTTAATACCTCTGATTTTGATTTTGCCGAAGAACATGCTTCTTTATGCCCTAAAAATACACACTTATTTTTACAACCTGAATGGTCAAAAGAATCTCAAATGTTACCGCAAATGATTGAGTATGTAAAGAAAAATCCTCAATGGAGAATTAGCTTACAGACCCACAAATACATGAACATTCCTTAAATATTCTACTTTTTTTTAGAATTCTACTTACTAATTTTTCACGTCTCTCATTAAAGTAGTAATGACAAAACCTGAAATCATCGTATAAACTAATGTGTATTTAAAGCGACTAATAATTAGGTTGAGCATAGTAGTAGGATTTTCTTTGACTGTTTTTATACCTTCATCTATGTTTTTTATAATAGTTTGGTATTGTTCTTCACTAATATCACCGCCATTTTGTTTAAATTTTAGTAACTCTTCTTTTGATTTTAAAAGATAATTCAAATCAAAATCAGGTTCTGAAATAAAATGAAACCAATAGTCATGACTGATAAGCAAAAGGGTAGCAATAAAAGTTATCCATAAATAAGAAGCAAAAACTTTGCGAAAGGGATAATAACCTGGATATTTTTTTTTGATAGTAAAAATACCTAAAAATCCAACGAACATGAAAATGAAAAAAATGGTTAAAATTAAAATTGCTGGAGACCACATTTTCCATATCCAACCTGACCGCAAAAATAATAAGTGAATGCCAACGGAAATACTTCCCAGCAAAAAGCCCCACCAACTTAAATACCATAAAGGTACTTTAGCGGTTTCAAAATTCGTATTGTTCATGTGGGAAAAACTGAATAAAATCAGAGGATTGATATTTCTCCATTTTTTTATTCCAAACATCAATAGCTGGTTCACCAAAAATCATATGAACAGGCAATTTGTCTTTTTGAGAAGCACATAACAAAATAGAAGCAATTTGTTCAGGATTTCCGGGTTGTTTTCCATCAGCTTCAGACATATAAGTATGAATTTTGTGGTTTAGTTCGTAATAAGGAGAGGTTTTGTCTAATGTTTTTAAACTTTCTGATTTTACTAAAGAACGACCAGCCCAATCTGTTCTATAAGGACCCGGTGCAACTGCAACTACTTTGATCCCAAAAGGCTCTAATTCGTTGGCTAATGCTTCTGATAAACCTGTAACCGCAAATTTACTTGCATTATAAATGGACATTCCCGCAATTCCACGCTTCCCAGCAATAGAGGAAATATTAAAAATGTATCCATTTTTTTGTTTACGCATAATCGGTAATACTTTTTGGGTAATTTCCACTAAACCAAAAAAGTTAGTATCCATTTGTTTCCGTATTTCCACCATTGATAGTTCCTCAAAAGCACCTTCCAATCCATATCCCGCGTTATTCACTAATACATCAAGGGTACCAAATTTTTCTAAGGTTTTTTGAATAGCTTCCTCTATCTGAGAGAATTGATTTACATCTAAAGAAAGTTTAAGAAGATTTTCAGTAGGATTTAAAAAATCTAACGAATTTATATTTCTTGCTGTTGCTACAACATTATGACCAGCTTCAAGAGCCTTTTTTGCAAATGCTTTTCCTAAGCCTGTTGAACAACCAGTGATGAACCAAACTTGTTTTTTCATGTAGCAAAATTAGAGAAGAGTTTACTTTTTACAAAAAGTTTTCAGAAAATATTGAATATTTATCATAAAGGAGTTTATTGGGGCGTGTCCCTTCGTTACACTCAGGGTCGGGCTTGCTACGGGCTTCGCTTCCGCTTCGGCAATCCTTTGGCTACTCCATTTTCGTAGCCAAAGGCAGTGCTAAACCCTTCGCATCCCTCACGCAGTCTACAAACAAAGTTCAAAGATTAGTTTTAAATTTTAATTCTGTTTTAACAATATGAATAATGACGAGTATTTTTTTCCCTTTCCAAAGGTATATATTTATGCTAAATTTTTGTTACCAACCAATTGGAATTAATTTTTCTAAGCCAATCTAAGCGCCGAGTTATAAACAAAATCACTTGGAATGATTTTTTTCCTAATTTTGTCATCAAAAAAATTTATGTGGTATAACAACATATTAGAAACGTTAGGCAACACTCCTTTAGTAAAAATTAATTCCGTTGCAACTCATGTAAAACCTACCATTTTAGCAAAAGTTGAATATTTTAACCCAGGGAACAGCATTAAAGATAGAATAGGCTTAAAAATGATTGAAGATGCTGAAAAAGCAGGTTTAATTAAACCAGGTGGAACAATTATTGAAGGAACTTCTGGTAATACAGGTATGGGTTTAGCTTTAGTTGCAGCAATAAAAGGCTATCGCTGTATTTTTGTTATACCTGATAAACAATCTAAAGAAAAAATGGATATTTTAAGAGCTGTAGGTGCTGAGGTCGTTGTTACTCCTACCAATGTTGAACCTGATGACCCTCGTTCTTATTATTCAGTAGCCAAAAGATTAGCCAAAGAAATTCCCAATTCTTATTATCCTAATCAATACGACAATCTGTCCAATAGACAGGCTCATTATGAAACTACAGGACCTGAAATCTGGGAACAAACCGAAGGAAAAATTACGCATCTAGTTGCAGGTATGGGTACTTGCGGGACTATTACAGGTATTTCCAAATATTTAAAAGAAAAAAATCCTGATATTAAGGTTATTGGTGTGGATACATACGGTTCATTATTTAAAAAACTTCATGAAACAGGGCAAATAGACCCTGAGGAAATCTATAGTTATTTAACAGAAGGTATTGGAGAAGATTTTGTCCCTAAAAATTATGATGGTTCTTTGATTGACCATATTATTAAAGTTACAGACAAAGACGCCGCAATTATGACCCGTAAATTAGCTAGATTAGAAGGTTTATTTGTAGGCTGGAGCTGCGGTTCCGCTATGCATGGGGCATTAGAGTATGCCAAAAATTTAACTTCTAATGATGTGGTTGTAGTGATTTTACCAGACCATGGCACAAGATACCTCGGTAAAATTTATAATGACGCATGGATGAGTGATAGAGGTTTCTTAGAAGCCAGTTCCATGGTAACCGCAAAAGATATTCTAGAAAAAAGAAAAAATGCTCCTTTGATTTCTGTAAAGCCTACGGATACCCTTTCTTTTATTATTCAATTGATGCGTGAAAAAGATATTTCCCAAATTCCTGTTTTGGATAACGGAAACGTAGTAGGTTCTGTAAATGAAACTAGAATTTTAAATGCCTTATTAGATAACCCCAGTTTAAAAGAAGCTGAAGTTCAAACCATTATGGCTGATCCTTTTCCGTTTGTTTTACCTTCCACCAAAATTACTTTACTTTCCAAAATGATTACCAAAGAAAATCCTGCAGTTTTGGTACAAAATGAAGACGGTTCTTTAGAAATTATCACAAAATCGGATTTATTAGAAGTATTAGCCCAGTAATTGTATGAGTCCATTAGAAAAACTATATCAACACTTAGAAAAAGTTTATCACTTTCAATCTATTGTCGCTCTTTTATCTTGGGACCAAGAAACTTATATGCCTCTGAAATCTTATGAACAGCGTTCTCAACAAATGGGCTTATTGGCTAGTCTTGTTCATCAAAATAAAACCTCAGAGTTAAAAAAATTTTTACAAGACATTAATTTACAGGAACTAAAAGATAAGGATTTTTTGATTGTTAAAAGAGTGAAACAGGATTTTGAAAAATGGTCAAAAATTCCTGAAAAATTTGCGGTAAAACTATCCGAATTAACTTCCCAAGCTCAGTATCATTGGGATAAAGCCAAGAAAAATAATGATTTTCCATCTTTTGCTCCTTATCTTCAAGATTTAGTAAAACTCAAAATAGAAGAAGCTAATTATTTGGGATATGAAGACTGTCCCTATGATGCATTGTTAGATGACTATGAAAAAGGTTTAAAATCAAAGGATTTTGAAAAAATTATCCAGCCTGTTGTAGGAGAGTTTTATCAGAAAAACACTCCTACAACCACTATCCAAAATCCTTTTCATAAAAATATTTCTGCACAGGAGCAGTTACAGTTTGCTAATCAGTTGGTTAAAGATTTAGGTTTTGATTTAGTGGAGGTAGCCCCTAACAAAAAAAATCCTATCAACGAGATAGTAGGAGCAAGATTACTCTACAAACTATGTGTTGCTTGTATTGCCTCAGAAGGGAATAAACCTAAAATTGTGAAAAAAAAGCCCA
>CAZBPK010000152.1:0-7683 GCA_964493765.1 uncultured Bacteroidia bacterium
TGGTAGGAAACCTTACATACCACTATCAGACTATATTTCTAAAATGATGATAGACATTGGCTTTAATATGCGTGGCGAAATCATTTGGAACAAGGCTGCAAGTGCAAGTCCTTCAACAGCTTGGGGTAGTTGGCAAAGTGCGGCTAATCCAATTTTAAGAGATATACACGAATATATTTTAGTTTTTTCAAAAGGTGATTACAAAAGAGAAAAAGGTAAAAAAGAAAATTCCATTACAAAAAAGCAGTTTATGGAGTGGACAAAGTCTATATGGACAATGAACGCAGAAAGTGCAAAAAGAATTGGACACCCCGCACCTTTTCCTGAAGAACTTCCTTTTAGATTAATTCAGCTTTATTCATTTAAAGGAGATATTATCCTTGACCCTTTTATGGGTAGTGGAACAACAGCAGTATCTGCAATTAAATCAGATAGAAAGTTTGTGGGTTACGACATTTCACAAGAATATATAGACTTAGCAGAAAAAAGACTGAAACCATTTTTAGAACAGACAACTCTAAAATTTGCGACTGTTGAAAATGACCAAGAATAGAACCACAGCACACACAAGCGGTTTTGCGTCAGTCGAACTGAAGTGCAGCTTGGAGCTTTGTGCTTTTAATGAACTTTAGTAATAAATGAAACTTTGTGTTCCGAAACCCACCCGGATCGCAAAGTGCTTTGTTTGCTCCATTGCAATCCACCGACTCATTTATTGGAAACATGGTTGAGACGGCAATTTATGCTCAATAGCTTCATAGCGTTTGGTTTACACCCATATATACAAAATGGTAAAAAAGAAGAAGCAGATATGGTAAAACTTGACGGATAAAAATTTTAAACCACAGTGGGCTGTAGAAATTAAATGGAGCAATCAGTTTTATGAAAAACCGAGCGACTTAAAATCTTTATTGTAATTTTCAAAAGACATTAACCTACAAACCGCCTTAGTTACAACCATTGATAAAGAAGTATCCAAAGGAATAGACAATTTAAAGCTAATTTATATTCCTAAATCAGTTTATGCAAATACAGTTGGCAAGAACACTATTTTACAAAAACAAAAAAGGTAATTAGGGAACAACAACAGCAGTTTGGCTTATTGATGGGTGAAATGCAGTTTTGCTTCGCCTAACGCCCAAAAGTTATTTGAAACCCTAAAATACAACAACAAGCAAAAAAATGCAACAAAAGAAACAATAGCCCCAAATTGGTTCTTTTTGAATTTACTCCTCCCAAACTTTTGTTCCTTCTGTGCAATTTGTGCAAATACCTATATTCTTACGACCCTTTAAAAGTTGTTTTCTAAATTCTTGATAAGATTGATTTTGCCAAATTTCTTTAAAAGATTTTTCGGGAAATAATCCCATTTTATACTTAGCATCTTTATCAAAACAACAGGGTACTACCCTACCGTCCCATGTAACTTCCGCACCTGACCATAATTTCCAACATTGATTTTCTAATTTATTTTTAATGGTATAGGTACCATCTTCATTTTTTTTGTAACGGCTATATTTAGAATTTTTAGGTAATAAAGGATTCCCTTTCTGATAATCGTAAATTTGTGCAGTTTTTAAAGCAATTTTATCTACTCCTAATTTTTTCCCTAATTCAAAAATTTCAGGTATTTGATGTTCATTAGGTTGAACTACCAAAAATTGAAAAATTACAAATGGAGTTTGAGAGTTTAATTTTTGCTTTGCATTTAAAATATTTTGAGTACCCTCTATAACTTTTTCTAGACTCCCCCCCACTCTGTAAGATTGATAAGTTTCTTGTGTAGTTCCATCTATGCTGATAATTAACCTTTTAAGACCAGATAAAACTGTTTTTTCTGCATTTTCTGGAGTTAGAAAGTGTGCATTTGTGGAAGTGGCAGTAAAAATATTTTTTTGATTCGCATAGCTTACCAATTCAAAAAAATCAGGATGTAAATAAGGTTCACCTTGAAAGTATAAAATGAGATAGGTTAAATGAGGATGTAGTTCATCAATCAATTGCATAAAAAGCTCTTTTTGAAGCATTCCTGTGGGTCTTGTAAAAGCTCTTAATCCAGAGGGGCATTCAGGACAACGTAAATTACAATAATTGGTAGGTTCTACTCCCAAACTAATCGGAAGCCCCCAATGATTGGGTTTTTGTGTCCATTGAGAATAAACAAATGAACCATAAACTTTCAAGAAATTCCATAATTTTTTTATGGTCAAGGTTCTCAAAAGAATTTGAGTTTCTCTAAAACTGACAAACAATTGTTCTTGAAAGGAGTACATGAAATACAATTGCAATAATAACGAAAATTTCTTTTTTTTCGTTGAAAAAAACATTCAATAGCAATTAATAAAAATCTTAATACCCACCATTCCATTTATTCAACAGACTATTAAGTTGTTACCTTTTGCAATTTTTTTCCATTTGATATTTAAGGCAATTCAACAATTTTGTGTTCATAAAATTTTATTTCATAGAAATTTTGTAATTTTACGTTTTGTTACAAACTTAGAAGCGAAAGGAATAGTTGTGGATGTATTTTAGATTGTAACTTGTTGATTTTGAAAAAATAGTATAAATGATAGATACACAATGGAGATTAAAACCTTCACCCAAAACTGAAATAGTTCAGTTGCTTAAGAAAGAACTCGGCATAAGCAAAAGTTTATGTGAATTAATAGCGCAACGTGGAATTAACAATTATCAAGAAGCTAAACATTTCTTTTTGCCTAAATGGGAAGATTTGCACAATCCTTTTCTCATGAAAGATATGGATAAAGCTGTTGAAAGGGTTTTGCAAGCTATTGATAATCAAGAAAAAATTTTAATTTATGGTGATTATGATGTAGATGGTACTACTTCTGTATCTTTGATGACTTTATTTTTTAGTGCTTTTCAAATAGAGGTAGAGTATTACATACCTGACCGCGAAAAAGAAGGTTACGGTATTTCAGATGAAGGTATTAAATTTGCAATTCAAAAAGGCATTAAAGTCATCATTACCCTAGATTGTGGAATTAAATCTATTGAAAAATCTCATCAAATTGCTAAAAATGGTATTGATTTAATTATTTGTGATCATCATTTACCCAGTGAAGAGTTGCCCTTAGCAGTTGCTATTTTAGACCCTAAAAGACCTGACTGTTCATATCCCTTTAAGGAATTAACGGGTTGCGGAATTGGCTTTAAATTATGCCAAGCTTTAGCACCTTTATTAAATCAAAAATTCAAATCTCATGTTGACCCTAAAAGCTTCATTGATTTAGTTGCTTTGAGTATTGCTTGTGATATTGTCCCAGTAAATGGTGAAAATCGTATTTTAGCTTATTATGGTTTACAAAAGATTCGTAAAAAACCTTTACCCGGCATTCAAAAAATTAAAGAATTAACCGAGACAGAAAGAAAATGGGATATTTCGGATTTAGTTTTTTTTATTGGACCCCGAATCAATGCTGCGGGAAGGCTTAAACATGCAAAATATGCCGTGGAAGTTCTCATTGGAAAATCTGAATATTTACAAGAAACTACTGATTTCTTAAATGAATCCAATGCTGAAAGAAGACATATTGAACAAAAAATTATTGAAGATGCTTATCAATTTGTAGATAATCGTTTAAAAAACGATAATCCTTTGGGTATTGTAGCTTATCAAGCGGATTGGCATAAAGGAGTTATTGGAATCGTAGCTTCTAAAATGGTAGAAAGATATTATAAACCTACTATACTTTTGACATTTTCTAATGGAAAATGGGTAGGTTCGGGACGTTCTGTTCATGAATTTGATCTGTACGAAGCTTTAAATGCTTGCTCTTCCCATTTGGAACAATTTGGTGGGCATAAATATGCAGCAGGTATGACTATCAGCGAAGATAAACTTCAAGATTTTATTCAAGATTTTGAAAAATATTGCAAAGCTAATATTCTAGAACATCAAAAAACTCCAGTTTTAGAGATTGACTTAGAATTACCCTTTGCACGTTTAACCATTAGTTTTTTAGAAACTATTGAAAGAATGGAACCTTTTGGTCCTGAAAATATGAGACCTCGTTTTCTTTCAAAACCTGTTCGCTTAAATTATTATAGCATCAGAAACGAAAAACATATTTTTTTACGTTTTCAACAAGACAATTACTCTTTCGATGGAATAATGTTTAATATTGAAAATGATGAAATGCAAATTAGAAAATCTTGGTTAGACCAATTCAATTATTTTGAAGTGGTTTATGTACCTGAGATTTCTATTGATAGAAAAACGGAACAACGTTACGTACAATTAATCATAAAAGACTTCAAACCTTTGAATATATGAAATTTTTTAACGTTTTTTACCTCGCTTTTACTTTTTTCATCATAAATCATGTGAATGCACAAGTAACTTGGTTTGCAGAAAGAGTAACTAGTGATACTGTGCAAATCGGAATGAATCCTTCTTATTTGATAGATTCTGCAGGTTTTATTCATCTTTCTTTTTGGGAAAACGGTACTGATAAACTATTTTATGGGAAAAAACATATTTCTGATTCTGAATGGGTATTTGAAAAAGTAGATTCTCTCAAAACTGGAGGTTATGTCTCCAAAATTAAACTTGACCCCAATGGAAAACCCGCTATTGCATATTTTGAAAATGTAAATGAACAATTACAAGTTCGTTTAGCTACCAAACATTTTATTACTAATCAATGGGTTATAGACCAATCTTTACAAATAAATTGGGGAATGTATGGTACCAATGCTCAAAATGCTCCCGGTTATTTGCACGCTTCTATTGATTTTGATTTTCATATAGACAATAAACCTTACATCGTTTTTTTTGATGCTCGTTATAATTATGATGTACCTGAATTTTACGGTTTAGAGATGTATTATGCTTACCCTAATAATGGTTCTATGACTTTTCAATCTTATGGAAACATTCCTATGTTTGATATTTCTATAACCTATCGTGAATGGAAAGCTGGCGCTAAATTTGGAGAATTCTGTTCAATAGTAAAACAAAAAAATGGTAATTGGTCTATATTTACTCAAGGAACTGGAAACGGTGAATTGTATCGTTATACCTCAATAACCAACCCAACTTTTACCAACAGAACGGTTATAGATTCTTTTTTAAGGGTAAACCCTGGGTTGAATTCACCATCAATTATCCAAGAGCATCGTTTATTTTGTACATTTGAAGGAATTTCAGCAACCGAAGCTACAAATGAAGACCTCCATATCTCTTATGGCTATTCTAATTTGTACGGGAAAAATAATTTTGCTAATTGGTTTACTCCAAGTCATTTAACCTTGCAACATGTAAGAATTAAAACCAATGGAGACATAATTTACAACCCCATTTTCCCTCGGGATTCCATTTATAGAAATTATACGAGCATAAAAACAAAAGGTTCGGACAGCATTTTTGTAACTTTTAATGAACCCAATAGAAATCTTTTAAGATTGGTTTATTCTACAGATACAGGTTCTACTTGGACTGTGAAAGATATTCAAACTATGTATTTCCCAAATAGTTATGCTCCTTTATGGATTTATCAAGATTCTATTTTTGTTATTTATTTCCATACTGATAATGAGCGTTTAGAAATGGCTACTTTGCCTTTAAACAATCTAAATGCTTCATGGAAAATTGTTCCAATCACCCAATCACAAAAAACGGGGACTGCATTAGCTTCAATTATTCATAAACAAGGTTCTGATTATCAAGTTCATATAGTCTATAATAATACACCAACTCTTGAAGTTCAGTATGCTGTAAAAAAACTAGGTCAATGGAATTATGAAAAGGTACAGTCCAATATTTTTTGCACCTCTGCGGATATTCAATTAGATAAAAATCAAAATCCTGTAATTCTTTTTAATGATAAACTTTCTAACCAAACAAGGCTAGCCCGAAAAAATGGTACAAATTTCCAGTTTGAAACTGTAAATCCTTCTATTTCAGGGGATTATATCAATTTAAAATATTCATTGACCAAAGATACCTTGCATGCATGTTTTTATGATTTGAGTATCAATGCTTTGGTTTATGGGCGTAAAATAGGAAATAATGCTTGGACATTTGAGTTTCCTGAAATCATCGGTGTGGAAATCGCGGGAGAATTTGCTTCTTTAAATATTGATATGGACGGTTTACCTCACATTGTTTACTACGACCGTAGAAATACACAATTAAAACATGCTTTCAAAACCAAAATTAATCCTAATTGGCAAACTGAAGTCGTTGTTTACGATGCTAATATAGACCAAGGAAGTTTTTGCAAATCTATCATTGGGAATAATAATATTGTACAAGCAGCATGGGTAAATAAAAGTGCCAATCAAATTGAATATGCAAGAAAAGTTTTAGGTGCATGGCAAAGAGATACTGTCATATCACAAACCGTAGGTTTAGTGGGTATGCCCATGGCAATGACAACAGATGATAGTTCCTCAGCCTGGATTTGTTATAATGTGCAAAATGCTTTGCCTGAAGTACGTATTGCGAGAAAAGGCTTTAACCAATCGGATTGGGGTTCAACTCCTGTAGGAAAAAATAATTTTCAATTAGGAAATGTTTTTGATTTTGAACTTTTAGATTCTTTGATTTTTATTACAGGAAGAACCAATCGTGAAAATGAATTGGGAATAGGCTTATTAACGGGTATCCTCAGTTTCAATGTAGTCTCAAATGATTCTGAAATTCCTTTACAAGTAACTATTTATCCTAATCCTTTCCAAAATTTTCTTTTTATTGAAACTTATGGCATTCAACTACAAAATGAATCTGTTCAAATTATGGATTTGAATGGCAAAAAATGGTTAGAAAGAAAGTTAGAACCCAAAACTTCAATAGATTTAGAACATTTACCCTCTGGAATGTATTTGATAAGAATAAGAAATACAGTTCATAAGGTAATAAAACTGTAACAAGGATATGTTGATCCAAATTGCTAATCCGTTATATGATGTGGTCTTTAAAGGTTTGATGCAGGATTTAGATGCCGCTAAAACCCTTATTTCCTCCATTCTGGAAATGAAAGTTTTAGAATTAGAATTAAAACCGCAAGAATATAACAGCGAAATAGACTTGTTTTCTATTTACCGTGTTGATTTTAAAGCAAAAGTTGAACTTGAAGATGGTTCTGATTTAATTGTATTGATTAAACTACAAAAAATTAAGTTTTTTAATCAAACTTTTCGGTTTAGAAGGTACATTGGCAATCAATATGCTAATAAAGATAACATGAAAGGCAATGATGCCATTCCGATTATTACCATTTACATTTTAGGTCATCATTTACAAGTACATGATGATGTACCGATTATACGTGTAAAACGGCAATATTTGGTGCATGGAAGCGAAGAGGTATTAAAAGAGAAAGAACCATTTATAGAAGGAATAAGTCATGATGCAATAGTGATTCAAATACCAGCCATTAAGAAAAAGAAGGGTAAAAAAACGGATTTAGAAAAGGTATTGAGTGTATTTGATGTAGCGATGATGCGTTTTGTTGAATTTGAGGAAAGTGAGTTTCCTGTAAGTTATTATAGTATTTTGAAAAGGTTAATATACATTTCCAAAGATGTAGAAACTCAAAGGCAAATGGATGTAGAAGATGATTTTTTAGATGAGTTGAGGATAAGAGAAGAAAGCCATGAAGAGTTACAAATGAAATTAGAGGAGAAAAATAAGTTATTAGAAGAAGAAAAGAA
>CAZBPK010000153.1:0-5955 GCA_964493765.1 uncultured Bacteroidia bacterium
TTTATAAACAAAAGTATCCAAAAAAAAGAATTGTAATTCAATTTCATCATTTTTTCAATGGTTTAAAAGTTCTCGAAAATAAATCATCAAGCAAATAAATTCCATATTTAAAATTTTTTATGCTTCATTTTTCCAATTATAATAAGTTTTTTCTGATATTCCAAGTTTTTCAATTAGAACGGAGCGATGAGGATAAGTTTTTTCTGCCCATTCAATCAGTGATTTACGGAAATCTTTAATTATATCTTCTGCAGTTACATTAGGTTTAAAAAATGAATGATTATTATAATTTTGTAAATCACTTTCAATATTTTTTTTGAGTTCACCAATAATTTTATGAATATCAGTTTCTTTTACTTGATGTTGATTTTCTTTTGCAAAACGCCAAATCATTATCGCTAATTTTTCAAGGTCTCTAAAATTTCCAAAGAACTGTAATTTTTCAACATCTTTTAAATAAGATGCAACCACTGTGTTGAGATTTTCTAAAGTTTTAAGGTATTCTCTATCTTGTAATTTTAAATTAGAATTTACGTTTCTCCAACATTCTAAAAGTTCTATATGGTTGAGTTCTCTTAATGGTGGCAAAACAACTAATTGCATAGAAATGGTATCAATAAAGGGTTTATAATTGCTAGGGTCTCTGTAAAGTTCCATCACTGACTTTTGGCTTGTAAAATATAATTGTGGGCACTTAATATCTTCACCTTCAGGAGTTTGCAAGTACATTAAAAATTCATTGTCTTTTTTGGTTATATATTGATAAATCAATTTTTGCTCTTCAAAAGTAACGTATTCAATAAGGTCTATATGAATACTGACAAAAGGTTTATTTTCTAAAAGCTGCTGTTTAAGTTCTTCTGCATTATTTACTCTTGTAATATTTCCTAAACCTTTAATTAATTGACTTTTTCCTGTACCTCTTTCTCCAATAATTAAAATCGGAAATAAACGGTCGTTCATGTTTCTTAATTTTTTTTCATAATCTGTTAGATGGGCTGCAAGTAAACTCATATTATAAGGCTTTTAATAACCGCAAAAATAGAGCGATTAGAATTAAAAACAAAATATTATATTTTTTTTCAAAAAAAATTTTTATTATTGTAACATTTTTCATAATTTTGTCGTATAAAACAATAAAACAAATAAATATTAAAACTATGTATAGCTTCTTTATAAAATTGGATAACTGCGATTTTATATTATGCTTTGTACATTCTTCTATTGATGAAAATGTATTGCAAAAACTTGAAAACAAAAAGATTACCATTGTAAAAACATTTTAAGAACATATTATCCAATTTAATCATGTGCTGTAACAGCAAGCGGGAGTTTAATATAGATTTTGAAATTTATTACAGAGTAAGTATAATATTACAAAATAAAAAAAATTATAACAATATGGCAACATATACAGAAAAACAAATTTTACAATTTCGTAAAACTCATCACTTTTTGGAAAGGGCTTACCATAGAGCCATAGATGATGAACTTTTACAAAGTGTGTTAAGATTTTATCAAGATTATGAAAACAAAAAAGTAATAGCAGTTTTTACACAGAATTTCTTACAAAAAAAAAATCTTCAAGTATCAGACAATGGTCACTTAATTATAATCGTTAAGTTTAATTACTTGTTAATTACAGCGTTTTGGTGTAAAGATTTGAAAAGTTACTTAAAAAAACCTAAAAAAAAAAACGAAATAATTGTACAATTTCCTGAAAACATAAAAATTACAAAATACACAAAAATATGAAAACATCCTTTAAAAATCAGACATTAAATTTTCATTTAACGAAATCTTGTAACTATCGTTGCAAATTTTGTTTTGTAACATTTAAAGAGTTAAAAGAAAAAAGCTTATCCAAAGAAGAGCATATCAAGATTATTGATATGCTCTATGAAAGTAAAAAATTTGATAAAATTAATTTTACAGGTAGAGAACCTACATTAGTAAAACACCTACCTCAATTAGTTCAATATGCTAAAAATTTAGGTTTTAAAACAGGAATGATTTCAAATGCTTCTCTTCTATCAGAAGATTATTTGAACAAACTTACACCATTTTTGGATAACCTGATTATTAGTATTGATAGTTTTAATAAAGAAACCAATCATTTAATTGGAAGATTTGATAAAAATGGAATGGTTAGCTTTGAACAGCAATTAAAAATTTCTGAGTATTGTTATAAAAACAATATTCGTTTAAAAATTAATACAGTTGCAAATCGTTATAATATTCTAGAAACTTTGACCAATAAAATCAACAAACTAGCCCCCAAAAGATGGAAAATTCAACAAGTTACTAAAATTGAAGGACAAAATGATGAGCAGTTTAATGAGTTTAAAATCAGTGAACAAGAGTTTCATGATTTTGTAAAAAGAAATCAAGAAGGGTTGAGTTCAAAAATTAAATTTTCTGTATATGATGAAAGCAAAGTAAAAAATTCTTATTTATTGATGGATCCTTTAGGAAGGTTTTACACTGATATTGACGGAAAACATACTTACTCAAACTCTATTTTAAATAAAGATTTAGAAAGTGCTTTATCAGAAATAATAAAAGTAAATTAAGTAAAAAAATAAAGTTTTCTACTTAATAGCATGATAAACAAAAGCTGGTGGCGTATTTAGCCATACAGTTTTTGTTTTCATAACTTTTTTAAAGCGCTTTTCAATTTTTTTCTTAAATTTTAAACCGTTAGGTAAGTAAACACCATGAATATAAGCAAAAGTTAGGAATTCTCCGCCCTCTTTTAAATATTCATGAACAACGTCTAATAGCTTATCTTGAATTTTTTCATCTATTAATGTCCAAGGTAATCCGCTGTAAATAATATCGCAAGATTTTTGGTTATGAATTTCTAAGTATTTAGGGAGGTTTATAGCGTTATCATGATAAACAATAGCATCAGGACAAGATTTTTTTGTTGCTTCAACAAATACTGGATTCATTTCTAATGCAAAAAATAAAGCATCTGGATTTTTGTGTTTGAGAATTTGCTTAGTTACAACCCCTGTACCAGGACCAAACTCAACAATACACTTTGCTTCCTTTATATTAGCTGTTACTACCAATAGTTCTGAAAGTTCTTCTGATGAAGCTGCTACTGCTCCAGTTGTCCTAAAATGCTTGATTGTCTGTTCAAAAAACTTTATCATACCCTACTGCAAAATTATAATTTTTGTGTGAATATAAAAAATCCATTCAGAAAAATTTAATTTAACCTCTAATAGTACTATTTTTGCGCTATGAAAAAAGCTTTTATAACTGGCATAACGGGTCAAGATGGTTCCTTTTTAGCAGAATTACTACTAAATAAAAATTATGAAGTTCACGGTTTAGTTCGTAGAGCTTCTAATTTTAATACTCAAAGAATTGACCATATTTTTTCTCATCCTCAGTTAAAATTACATCATGGTGATATTACAGATAGTGCAAATTTGAATAAATTATTATCCACTATAAAGCCTGATGAAATTTATAATTTAGCTGCTCAAAGCCATGTACAAGTTTCTTTTGAAGTCCCTGAATATACAGCTCAAGTAGATGCTATGGGCACCCTCCGTATATTAGATGCCATGCAAAATCATTGTAAAGAAGCTAAATTTTATCAAGCCTCAACTTCTGAATTATATGGTAAGGTTCAGGCTATCCCTCAAAATGAAGAAACTCCTTTTTATCCTAGAAGTCCTTATGGAGTAGCAAAAATTTATGGATTTTGGATTGTAAAAAACTTTAGAGAAGCTTATAATTTATTTGCTTGTAATGGAATTTTATTTAACCATGAATCTGAAAGAAGAGGAAAAACTTTTGTAACACGAAAAATTACAGTGGGTTTATCTGAAATTTATCATCAGAAAAAGCAAACTTTAAAATTAGGGAATTTGAATGCTAAAAGAGATTGGGGATATGCCCCTGAGTATGTAGAAGCTATGTGGAAAATGTTACAATTAGACCACCCTGAGGATTTTGTCATTGCTACTGGTGAAACTCACTCGGTTAGAGAGTTTGTAGAATTAGCTGCTCAATATATTGGAATAGATTTGGTTTGGGAAGGTGAAGGTATCCATGAAAAAGGAATTGACCCAAAAACTAATCGTACTATTGTGGAAATTGACCCTCGTTATTTTAGACCTGCCGAAGTTGATTTATTGGTAGGTGATGCTTCTAAAGCAGAAAAAATTTTAGGTTGGAAACCCAAAACTACTTTCCAGCAATTGGTTGAAATTATGATGAAATATGATTTAGAAAATATCGGTGAGTAAAAAATAAATATTTATTGGATTAGTGCTTTTCTTTGAATTGAAACCCATACAAATATAAATGTTTCATTTTTTTGCATAAAATATAAGAAGATTATCTTTTATTTACAATCCATTGTTCAGGATTTAAAGGATTTTTACCTTCATAAATTAAGAAATGAAGTTGGCATTGCTCATTTTCGGAATTTAATTTAAGGTTACCTATATTAGCAAGAGCTTCTAATTCATCACCCACTTTCACAAAAACATCATTTAGATTGGCGTAAACAGTTCTATAATTTCCGTGTTGAATAATAACTACTTTTCCCAACATTGGAAGATTTTGAACAGCAGTAACTTTTCCACCAAAAACAGCTCTCACATTTTCATTGGGAGAAGTTGAAATATAAACTCCATTATTCATAATTTTACCTCCAGAAACTTCGTCTTCTGAAAGTCCAAATTTACCGGTGATTACTCCTTTATTCATAGAAACTGGCCAAGGAAGTTTTCCTTTGTTTTTTTCAAATAATTTAGATAATGGGGCAGTAATATCCGCTTCTTTTTCTTCTTTAGGTTTACTCGCTACAGATTTTTTCTCCTCTAAAATTAATTGTTCAATAGAAGATTGAATTTTCTGCATGTTTTGCCTTTGAATATTTAATTGCTTTTTGTAATAAGTTTCTTGCTTTCTTAAAGATTCTGCTATAGTTTGTTTTTCTTTTTTATTTTCTACAAGCTTTTCATACTCTGTTTTCTTTTCACTAAGAATTACATTCTTTTTATTTTTCCGATTTTCTAATTCTAATTTTTTCTCCATTAAATGAACTTGAGCTCTTCTAATTAGCTGAATTTGATTTTTTCGTATTTCTGAAAAATCCTTAAAATATCTTAATCTGTTGTAAGCTTGACTAAAACTTTCTGAACTAAACAGCCAAAGCAGAACACTAATATTGTTATGGTTTTTATAGGTAGAATACGCAAATTCTAAATATTCTTGTTTAAGTTTAAGAATATCTTTTTGCATAGATTGAATCATTTTTTCTATATTTTCAATTTCTTGATCAATATTTTTGACCTGAAAATGGAGAGTTGAAACAATCTGTTCTCGTAATTGGATTTGTGAATTTACAATCTGAAGTTCCGCTGAGGACTGTTTACGAATTTTTCGTGTTTCTTCTAAAAGCTTGTTAGTCAAGTTAACTTCCTCTTCAAGTTTTCTCTTTTCTTCTTCAAGGTTTTGCCTTTTGTTAGGAGATGGTTGAGAAAAAGCTTCTATACAAAAAACTATTGACAGAAAAATAATAAAATGATTTAGATTTATCATTATTCTAAAAAATTGATAGATAATCAGAAATTTTGATATTTAAAACTTCTTCAATTTGTTTATCAGAAAATTTTAATTTTCTCATATTTTTAACTGCAAAAATAATCTTCTCTCTTGCTTCTTTTTCTTTTTCCCTTGCTTCTTTTTCTTTCTCTCTTGCTTCTTTTTCTTTTTCCCTTGCTTCTTTTTCTTTCTCTCTTGCTTCTTTTTCTTTCTCTCTTGCTTCTTGTTTTTCTTTTTCAGCAAGCTTTTTTCCTTCTAATCTTGCATATTGTATAGCATTTTCTTATACTCCTTTTTCATCTAACTTTTTATCATACTTTTTTCTTTCTTTTTTATTTAATCCATCTTATTCCTGTCTCTTTTACATATTTCCGTCCTCAC
>CAZBPK010000154.1:0-10799 GCA_964493765.1 uncultured Bacteroidia bacterium
GATTAATATTGATAATAAAAAAAGTTAAGACTAAAAATAAAATTTTCCAATTTTTCATTTGGGTAATTTTTAAATATGAATGCAAAATAAAGAAAAAATTTGAAATCAAATCATTTGAGCAGAATGGAAATAATTTGGAAATCTCTTCGCTGAATACTTTTGTTTGAGTAAGTTTTCAATCATAAAAAATTATTAAATACTATTCCATTTTCTGGTTTTTTGATTCCAGACAAAAGACTTTTGATAATTAGAAATCAGAATATATTCTGGATTGAGGTGGCTTGCATAACGTATAACTTGTTCTAAATCTTGAATACCAATTTCATAATCCATTTTCTTAAATTCCGCTAAAAGAAAAATATTTTGATTTTCATTAAGCAAAGCCAAATCTAAACGTATATTTTTTTTATTTTGATAATTTAAACTATATTCGGCGATAATCCAGCCTTTTGGATAATTAAGATTTAAAAAGTATTGAATCCATTGTTGCCGAACCCACTCTTCAGGTGTAAAAACTAACCATTTATTCCGAATTGGACACCAAACCAAAGTTTTATCAAAACTCTTTTTGCATTGAATTTGAAAGGGTTCAAATTTTTCTAAAATCATTTAAAAATTAATCGGAATTGATATTTTTCTTGTTTTCCTGAATGGGTTAAATAACAAACATCTACTTTGCATTTCATGCGTAAATCTGGGGTTTCTAAAACTTCAAAAACTTTGCCATCTTTACCTACTTTATAAATTTCTTTTTGAATAGGTAAACCCATTTTTTGTATTTTAATTTCTACATCGGAATTGGGTTTCAAACCTTCTGCTTCAAATTTTAAGGGTTCATCTACGTTAAATACATACTCTTCTTGAGGTGTAATTTTTTTTCCGTCTATTTTTACTTCAACTTCTCCAGATACTTGACCAAAGGAAAATTGAAAAATGGAAAGAAACAAGATGAAAATATAACAAAATTTTTGCATAATCCTTTTCATTCTTACAAAAATAATAAATTTTTTAATACAAATGCAGTACCAAAAAATTAATTGAGAAGAAAAGAGTTACTTTTTAATGGTTAATACAATTGGAGATGTCTTACTGTACCTTTTAGTATGGCATTAATTTTTAAAGATATACCCATAAAAACTAATTGGGAATTGGCATTACGTGATATATAATAATAAGCTTGATTAATTTCCTTGACCATGCCTTCAATACCTTTGGTTTGTATGAATTTGCTAAATTTTAATAAAAACTCTTTATCAAGTTCTGTTACTGATGAAAACTCTTCCAAACCCGTTTGAAACAAAACAGCATCTCTAAGTTTCTGTAAAGTAAAGTCCAGAAATAATTTTTGATTTTCTCTTGAATTTTTTGAGATTTTCTCAATGGTATTTTGAATTTTTTCAATATTACCTTCATAACAATTCCTCATCCATTCCATGTATAATTCAGAAAATGAAGAATTGGATTCATTGGCTATATCTATAGCTTTGGATAAACTTCCATCAGCTAAAAAAGCTAATTCTTGAGCATGTTGAGAATCTAATTCAAAATGAGTTTCTAAATAAGATTTTATGTCATTTGGAGAAAGTTTTTGTAAATATAAAGACTGACAACGGGAACGAATAGTAGGTAATAATTGAGAAGTATCACTAACACAAAGTAATAAAATAGTTTTTTCTGTGGGTTCTTCTAATAATTTTAAAAAAGCATTGGCACCTTCTACATTAATTTTTTCTGCATACCAAATGATTACAACTTTATATTTTTGTTCAAAGGCTTTTAAATTTAGTTTTCTTTTAAGTTCACGAATATCATGAATAAAAATTCCTAATTGTTTATTTTCACCGTCCAAGACAGAAGCCCATTTATTGAGAGATAAATAAGGATTTTCAAAAAAATGTTTTCTAAAATCTTGTATAAAATCATCAGAAGTTAAGGCTTTACCAGATTGAACTTTGGAAATTATAGGAAAAACATAATGAACATCTGGGTGTAATCCCTTAGAAATTTTTTGGCATGAAGGACAAACTCCACAAGGCTGATTTTCTAAAGGATTATCACAATTGAGGTAAGCAGCCATTGCATTAGCAAAAGCTAATTTTCCAACTCCAGGCACTCCATTTAATATCAAAGCATGGCTTAAACGATTTTCTTTTACAGAATTAACAAAACTATTCCACGCTTTTTCTTGACCATTAGGCACTAATGACTGCATTGTATAAATTGGAATGCAAATTTAGAACTTTTTGTAATATAACCATTTGTACATAAATAAAATCAATAAAATATGATTTTTTATTTTGCTCTCTATACAAAACACTTTCCTTCTCCTCTGTAAGTAGGAACTTGTTCTATAATTTTTGTATCATCAAATACATAAATAGAATTAAAACGCTCACAAAGCTCACCTGCTTTTGCATGGCGAAGAAACACACAATCACCAATATTTAAAGGAACTTTTGAATAAAAAGGAGTTTGAACCTCTCCAAAACCTTCATCTTTTAAAAATCTTAAATCCTTTGGTAAAAACACTTTGGGTTGTTTTTCTATTCCTATACTACCTGATGCAATATAACCACCTCCTGAGCATGTGAAAATGTTAGGTTCTGGATTACGTGTAATTTCTATTCCAAAAAATAATGCAGGTTGGTGGCAAAAATCATTATACATATCAAATAAACCACTGGAATATAAACCAGAACCAACAGTTACTTCATTAATATAGGGTTCTTCAAGGGTTTTTTCTATACTTCCAGTTCCTCCACCATTTACAATGCTTATTTGAAAACCTTCATTTTGAATAAAATCAAACATTTGTTTCCGTTTCTTTGCAAGTTTTTTCGCAGATAAACTTTTTAAAAATGGAATGGCTAATCTTTTAAAAAAATCAGATTGTTTTTCGCCAAGGCCAGCAATTTGAGCTTCATAGCCCATAATCCCTTTTAATTCTACGTTATTTAAACTTTGGATACGCTTAATTTTCAGTTTCAAATCATCAAGATTTCTTATAGAAGAGCGTTTCACTCCAAACCAAACCAATCCAAAATCAGTGGACATATCCAAATCTAAACAAATAGGCACTTTTACATTAAACTCTTTTCCTAAGTCATTTAAAAGATCTATATGAGTAGATAAATCCACCATAAAAGTAATATTTTTACCATTTTTGATTTGCTCAATAAGAGGTAAAAAAGAATTTTTAAAAGTATAAGGATAACCCAATAACAAATTATCAAAACCATTTTGAGAAAGCCAAAGAGTTTCCTCTAAATGGTAAGTCATTAATCCTTGATATTGAGCATTATGTTTAAGTGTATAATTTAGAACCCATTGACAACGAACCGATTTGGAGGCTATTCTGATAGGAATAGATTGTGCTCTTTTGGCAATATCTTGAATATTTTTTTGTAAAGCAGGCAAATAAAGTGCCGCAAAAGGACGAGGTATTTTTTCAAAAATATTATTGATTTGTTGGTAATCCATGCACAAATATAATAAGTTTGAACAAAAAAATAATTTGTAATGTTTATAGTTTATAAGTAATTTTGTAAAAAAGTTTAATATTCATGGTAAAAACAGAAGTTTTCACAGACTATAAAGTTAAAGATATGTCTTTAGCTGAATGGGGAAGAAAAGAAATTCGTTTAGCTGAGGCTGAAATGCCTGGTTTAATGGCTATACGCGAAGAATATGCTCCCCAACAACCCTTAAAAGGTGCAAGAATCTCAGGATGTCTTCATATGACTATCCAAACAGCAGTATTAATTGAAACTTTAGTAGCACTTGGTGCTGAAGTTCGTTGGTCTTCTTGTAATATTTTTTCTACTCAGGATCATGCAGCAGCAGCAATTGCAGCAGCAGGTATTCCCGTTTTTGCTTGGAAAGGTATGACCGAAGAAGAATACAATTGGTGTATAGAACAAACTATTTTCTTTGGTAGCCAAGATAGACCTCTCAACATGATTTTAGATGATGGTGGCGATTTAACCAACCTAGTTTTAGATAAATATACACATTTGGCTAAAGGAATCAAAGGGGTTTCGGAAGAAACTACTACGGGAGTATTAAGATTATATGAAAGAATGAAAGCAGGAACTTTGCCTTTCCCTGCTATCAACGTTAATGATTCGGTTACAAAATCAAAATTTGACAATAAATACGGTTGTAGAGAATCGTTAGTAGATGGAATCAGAAGAGCCACAGATGTAATGATTGCTGGTAAAGTGGCTATTGTTGCGGGTTATGGTGATGTAGGTAAAGGCTCTGCTCAATCCTTAAAAGCCGCTGGTGCAAGAGTTTATGTTACTGAGATTGATCCAATATGTGCTTTACAAGCCTTAATGGAAGGTTTTGAAGTTCGTAAAATGGATAACATCGTTCATTTAGCGGATATTATTGTAACTGCTACTGGTAATTTTAATGTAGTTACTGATGTTCACTTCAAAAAAATGAAAGACAAAGTAATTCTTTGTAACATTGGTCATTTTGATAATGAAATTAATATGGCTTGGTTAAACGAAAATTATGGTCATACTAAAGACAACATCAAACCACAAGTAGATATGTATAATGTTGATGGTAATGACATTATCGTTTTAGCTGAAGGTAGATTAGTAAATTTAGGTTGTGCTACAGGACACCCTTCATTCGTTATGTCTAATTCATTCTCAAACCAAACATTAGCACAAATTGAATTGTGGAACCATGCTTCTAAATATAAAAATGAAGTTTATACACTTCCTAAACATTTAGATGAAAAAGTTGCTGCATTGCATTTAGCAAAATTAGGTGCAGAATTGGAAGTGCTTACTGATGAACAAGCCAAGTATATTAATGTTCCTAAAGAAGGTCCTTTCAAACCTGACTATTACAGATACTAAAAAATTAAAGGCTGCATTAAGCAGCCTTTTTTTGCATATCCATTCGTTTTAAGAAAAGTATCAAACTGCTTAAAACAATCCTGTAATAACCCCATGATTATCAATATCCATATTTTCAGCAGCTGGAATATTGGGTAAACCTGGCATACGCATAATTTCCCCTGTAATGGGTATAATAAATTGTGCACCTGAAGCTATAGCAATTTCTCTAACCGTAATTTCAAAATTTTGTGGTCTTCCAAGTTTTTGAGGATCATCTGAAAATGAATATTGGGTTTTTGCCATACAAATTGGAAAATGCTCATAACCCAAAGATTGAATTAATTTTAAATCTTTTTCTGCTTGTGAGGAATAATTTACTTTTTGTGCTCCATAAATTTCTGAACAAATTGTATGAATTTTATTTTCAACTGTATTTTTCCAATCGTATAAAGGTTTGTATTGGCATTTTTCTTCGTGAATAAGCCTTAAAACCTCATTTGCTAAATCAACGCCACCTTTACCTCCTTCAGCAAAAATATTAGAAACAATTGCTTTTATTCCCATCATTTGGCAAACCTCTTGAATTACAGAATATTCTTCTGGTGTATCAGTTGGAAAAGCATTAATAGCAACTACTGTAGGCACACCATATTTTTGAGCATTTTCTAAATGTTTTTGTAAATTTACACTACCTTTTTGAACAGCATCAGGATTAGGACTTTTTAAGTCTTTTAAGTTTACACCACCATGATATTTTAAAGCTCTTACAGTGGCTACAATTACAAGGGCATTCGGAGAAATTTGAGCAGCTGGGCATTTAATATTCAAAAATTTTTCTGCACCCAAATCAAAACCAAATCCAGCTTCTGTTACTACGTAATCCGATAATGACATAGCCATTTTGGTTGCAAGAATACTGTTAGTGCCTTGTGCAATATTGGCAAAAGGTCCACCATGAATAATAGCAGGGTTTCCCTCTAAAGTTTGAACCAAATTGGGGCGAATAGCATCTTTCATTAAAACAGCCATAGCACCTTGAGCTTTCAAATCTCTTGCATAAATAGGAGATTTATCTTTTGTAAACCCCACTAAAATATTGGAAAAACGTTCTTTGAGTTCAGTAATACTTTGTGATAAACATAAAATTGCCATGACTTCAGAAGCTACCGTAATATCAAAACCCGTTTCTCTGGGAATACTGTTAGCGGTTCCACCTAAACCTACCAAAATTTTTCTTAATGCTCTGTCATTCATATCCATAACACGTTTCCAGAGAATAGTTCGGGGGTCAAGATTTAAAGAATGAACTTTATTTTGAAGGTTATTATCAATAAGAGCAGAGAGTAAATTATGAGCTTTTTCTACAGCAGAAATATCTCCTGTAAAATGTAAATTAATATCTTCCATCGGAACTACTTGAGAGTATCCACCACCCGTAGCACCACCTTTTACTCCAAAAACTGGACCTAGTGAAGGCTCTCTCAACGCTACAAGGGTTTTTTTACCTATATAATTTAAGGCTTCCGATAAACCGATTGAAGTAGTAGTTTTGCCTTCTCCTGCTGGTGTAGGAGATATTGCTGAAACCAGAATCAATTTAGAATTTTTAACTTTATTATTATCAATTAGATGGAGTGGTAACTTCGCTTTATATTTTCCATAATTTTCTAATTCTTCAGAAGAAATATGAATTTTTTCTGCAATTTTTTCAATACGTTGAAGAGTAGCTTTTTGAGCAATTTCTATATCTGTTAGCATGAATAATTTTTTTTAGTAACGGCAAATTTAGAAGAATTTCTTATGTTTCAAAAATCACAAATTTTTAGTTGATTTTATTTCTCAATCCAAAATGAATGATTTCACTCAAAACTATTTTGATTATCTTTGCGTTATCAAATTATTATGGAACAGCAAAATACAGAACACAAATCAATAAAAGAAAAATTAAGTTCCAGTTCATGGAATTTATGGTATATGAAAAAAACCAATCGTTTAGCAATTATTGTTTTTATTATTGGTATAACTGCAAAAGCTATTCAACTTCTATTTTTTAGAGGTTAGAATTTGTTAATTTTGCCATTGAATTTGAAGATGAAAGAAAGAAACGAAGAAACCTTAGATTTTATTGAATTTGAAGAAATACCTACCGACGAATTTCTTGAAAATGATGAGAATCAAGATTTAATATCAGAGTATGAAGAATCCGGTTTCTTTGAGCATCATCGTTTAAGGGTAGATCCTGGTCAAAAATTTATGAGAGTGGATAGTTATTTGGCTGCCCATCTTAAAAATACTTCTAGAACTAGAATCAAAAATGCTTGTGATTTAGGATTTATTAAAGTCAATGGAATTTCTGTTAAAGCAAGTTATAAAGTAAAACCTTACGATGAAATAAGTATTGTTTTACCTTACCCTCCTGCACCTGAACTAATTCCAGAAGATATACCTTTGGATATTACTTACGAAGATAGTTCATTTTTGATTGTGAATAAACCTGCAGGAATGGTATGCCATCCGGGTTGTGGGAATTATAGAGGTACTTTAATTAATGCTTTGTTATTTCATTTCCAAAAACTCAAGGAAAATGAAGCTATTAGTTTAACTCAAGAAGGTTTAAGACCCGGTTTAGTTCATAGAATTGATAAAGATACTACTGGTTTACTAGTAATTGCAAAAACAGAACAAGCTTATAATTTTATTTCCAAACAGTTTTTTGAACGTACAACCAAAAGAAATTATTATGCTTTGGTTTGGGGAAATTTAAAAAATGACAAAGGTACTATAACGGGAAATGTGGGTAGAAGTGTAAGAAATCGTAAACAATTTATGGTCTATGAAGATGGTTCAATGGGAAAATATGCGGTTACTCATTATGAAGTTATACAACGTTTTGGTGTAGTTACCTTAGTAAAATGCAAGTTAGAAACGGGAAGAACCCACCAAATTCGTGTACATTTTAAGTACATAGGACATACTTTGTTTGGGGATTATTTTTATGGTGGACATAGAACCTTAAAAGGAAAAGCTAGTAAGGGTTTTGTAAATTTAATTAATGATTGTTTAACAATTATGAATCGCCAAGCTCTTCATGCAAAAACTTTGGGTTTTATACACCCTGAAACCAAACAGGAAGTTTTTTATGACTCTGAACTTCCCGATGATTTTAAAGAAGTTTTATATCGTTTTTCTAAATTTATGAACCTACCTCTTATTCCTGAAATTGAAGGATATGAAACTTTACCCAAATACGAAAATATCCTTTCTAAAGGAAAAACTTCTCCAAGCCAAGTAATTGAGCAAGAAGAATATAATGTTGAAGATTCTGGAATTGATTTTGACGAATGAAAAACCTATGTCCTTATAAAAATGCAAAACCTAAAGTTTTTATGAGCAATATCGCTCCAGAAAACTTATCCAATGTTGTAATTATGAAAAAAGAGTTTTCAGGAAATAATTATGTTGCAGAATATGAATGTAAATGCTTAGTCTGTAAAAAAACATTTCTTGTGAGAATGGAAGCAAATCCATACTATGAAACTTTTGTGTGGCAAAACCCACCATGTTTAAATTCTTAAAATGAATGATTTTGTTATTCAAACTCTAGATTTTTTAACTATCCAAAAAGTATTTAATACTTCACAAATACTTCATATTCATATTATTAGAGATGATTTACTTCACCCTTTTATTTCAGGTAATAAATTTCGAAAATTAAAAGGTTTTATTAAGAAAAGCCAAGATTTAGAAATCAAGAAATGGATAACTTTTGGTGGAGCTTGGTCTAATCATTTAGTAGCTACCGCTTGTGCAGGAGCAATTCATGGAATCAAAACGAAAGGTATAGTGAGAGGAGAGGAAGTAAAAAATCCCATTTTGTTTTTATGTAAACAATGGGGCATGGAATTAGAATTTATCAATCGTTCTAAATATAAAGATTTAACCCTGAATATTTATATAGAACATAAAATAGAAAATGGTACTTTATGGATTCCAGAGGGCGGCTCCGACTTTTTAGCATTTGAAGGCTGTTTAGATTTAATTCAACAAATTCCATTGCATGCTAATTATGTTTTTACTGCAGTGGGTACAGCTACAACTTTAGCAGGTTTATGTCAAATTAAACATCCCGCAAAAATTGTGGGTATTCCTGTTTTAAAAGCCCAAAATGTATTTGATAAATACCAAAATCATGTAAAAAAACAACCTATCATATTACATGATTTTCATTTGGGTGGATATGCCAAAACCCATAAAGAATATTTGAATTTTCTTACTAATTTTTCTCAAAATACAGGTATCTTATTAGACCCAATTTACACAGGAAAAATGGTTTATGCTGTAAATCAATTAATTCATAAAAATTATTTTCAAGAAGATGAAAATATTTTTTTACTTCATACTGGGGGGCTTACAGGAATTTTGGGAAAATGGGAAGAGTATTAGTTATTGATGGAAACTTGCCTTAAATTTTTGAAGTAAAATTAGTTTTGATATTGAAACTGACAAGGATTTTCTGTAAAAATTTCAGATTTTCATTCAAACCATTTTTCTACTGCTTCAAAAGGTGTACTTCTTTATTTGAAAATTTTTTGAATGAATTAGTTAATTTTGTAGCTTTAAAATAGAATTTGCATTTAATTTTTTTCAAGAACAAGTAAGTATTCTGCTTTCATTCCTTCTGGATTTTGGTTATTTCTTCCTGTAAATAATTTTCTGTAAACTATTCTATCCTCATATAAATCTATGAATTTGAAATTCAATTTATTAATAAAATATTCGTATATAACTTTCCAAATTTCTACTTCAATACCTTTCATTTTGGGGTTGCCAATAAGAACACAAAGTTTTCCATTTTTACCCAATCTTTTAGACGAATTTTCTAAAGCTTTTATTGTAAACCAAAAATAAGAATCATATAATCTTAACAAATCTTTTCTTCCTATTTTTTCCCTAATCTCGTTGATGTAATCTCCCTCTATTTTTGACGGAGCTTCTCTAAAAGGAATTTCTTTTGACATACATTCTTTTATTTTTTCTTGTGGAATTCCTGCCCACATCATTTCAAGTTTAAATGTTCTCATATATTCTTGTGCTTGAAGATAAGGGGGAGAAGTAATTATAGAATTCAATTCTGGAATTTTGTTAAAATCAAAATCAGAAGAATCAACGCCTGCAAAATATTTTGTGGGTTTTAACTTTCCATCTAGGTCTATTAAAGTATCAACAGATAGTTTTATATCTTTAAGAATAGCAAAACCCATTTTTTCAATTAACTCAAATAAGTCGGGTTCTATAAGTTTCTTTTCAATCAACTCCCTTTTTCTTTTTGAAATAAATAACTTTGGCATTGAGTGTTCAGCATAAGAATAATACTTTGAAATTCTAAACAAAGCTAAAGCGACAGCATTGACAGAAATTTTATTTTTTGTATCCTTTAATTCGTGAAAATTAGTCCATATTTTACAAAAATGATTATATAATTTTTCAGGATACCAATAATGAATATTATCATTTATTTTTTTTACTACCTTTGGCTCTTGGTGTAGTACTTCTCTAAAAAAATCTCTCGCTTTCTGCCGCCTATGGTTTTACTTTTCATTTCGTTGATGATAAATTTACTTTGTACTTTTTTATCCATAAAACGTTTTCTTTTTTAATGAATTCATAGATGTATCCATCATAATAATGAGGTAAACCCTTAAAACGTTCATTCAAAACTACCTTATAGTCAGATTTGTCATACAAAGTTAAATAAAAATCTGGCTCAAGTTTATCTTCAAAATATAAATCTAATATTTGTTCTGAAAATTCTTTGGAATAATTGGGAATACTTAATTGATAAATAAAACGGTCTTGAATAGTAATTGCTAAATATTGAAAAGAATTAAATGAAAAATCTACTGTTTGTCTTACACTAATTTGATGAGGATCCATTTGTTG
>CAZBPK010000155.1:0-19111 GCA_964493765.1 uncultured Bacteroidia bacterium
AACTATAACCCCAAGGGTCTGGTGTCCAACCCCACCAAGGATCATAATACATCATTCTTGTTCTTCTCCAACCCCATGGTGAATAAGATATACTTACTACAGGGTACATTACAGGCGTAGGAGTAAAAAACCATGGATCATACATATAAGCGATTATTGGAGTATAACCGTAAAACATATAGCATGGATCATAATAATTTCTAAAACCATAGGAACGATGGAATCTTCTAATTCTACGAGAATAATAAAAATCATCATCATCCCAATAACTTCTGTCATCATCAAAGCGTTGATTTCTTTGTTGAAGATTGGAATTATTTTGGTCATCCTCAAAATTTTTCATGTTTTTTTGTTGCTGATAATCATTAGCATAATAATCAGAATTATTGCTTCCAGTATTGGAATTAAATTGTTGATTACTAGAATTATTATTGGATTTCACCACTCTATCTTTTGATGAAGCGTAAGTATCATCATACTCTCTTGCAGTTGCAGTTTGGCGTGTTGAAGAGCAAGCAGCTATCCAAAATGCAAAACCTGTCAAAATTAAATATATTTTAAAATTTTTCATACGTTATGGTGTTTAAAGTTTTGTACTAATTTTGCAAACTTATTGTTTTTATACAATTTATACGCAAAATTTATTCCAAAGTTACAAACAAAATTTTATATGTCAAAAAAATTACCAAAAAGAAGTGAAAATTATTCCGAGTGGTACCAAGAGTTAGTGATTCAAGCCGATTTGGCAGAGCATAGTGCAGTGGGTGGTTGTATGGTGATTAAACCCTATGGATACGGAATTTGGGAAAGAATGCAACAAATTTTAGACCAAAAATTCAAAGAAACTGGGCATCAAAATGCTTATTTCCCGCTTTTTATTCCCAAATCGTTCCTTAGCAAAGAAGCTCAACACGTGGACGGTTTCGCAAAAGAATGTGCTGTTGTTACCCATCACCGTTTAAAAAATGACCCCAATGGTAAAGGTGTTATTGTTGACCCTGACGCTAAATTAGAAGAAGAATTAATCGTTAGACCTACCTCTGAAACCATTATTTGGCATACCTATAAAAAATGGATTCAATCTTACAGAGATTTACCCTTATTAATTAATCAATGGGCTAATGTTGTTCGTTGGGAAATGAGAACTCGTTTATTTTTAAGAACTACAGAATTTTTATGGCAAGAAGGGCATACCGCTCATGCTACCCAAGAAGAAGCTATTGCTGAAGCAAAACAAATGCTAGAAGTTTATGCAGATTTTGTAGAAAATACACTTTCCATTCCAGTAATTAAAGGTGTAAAAACAGAAAACGAAAGATTTGCTGGAGCTTTAGAAACTTACTGTATTGAAGCCATGATGCAAGATGGTAAAGCCTTACAAGCAGGAACTTCTCATTTCTTAGGCCAAAATTTTGCAAAAGCTTTTGATGTTCAATATTTGAATAAAAATAATCAATTAGAATATGTTTGGGCAACCTCTTGGGGAGTTTCAACTCGTTTAATGGGTGCATTGATTATGTCTCATTCAGATGATGAAGGTTTAATCTTACCTCCTAATTTAGCTCCTATTCAAATCATTTTGATCCCCATTTACAAAACTAATGAAGAATATGCAGAAGTTATAGAAAAATTGGAAACTATTACCAATTTGTTAAAATCTGAAGGATTTAGAGTAAAAATTGATAACGATGATTCCAAAAGACCAGGTTGGAAATTTGCTGAATGGGAATTAAAGGGAGTTCCTTTACGATTTGCTCTCGGTCCTAAAGACTTAAAAAACCATCAAATTGAAGTGTTTAGAAGAGATACAAAAGAAAAATCCCTAATTCCTATGGAAAATATCGTAAGCAATTACATTTCTATGCTCCTGAATGATATTCAAAAAAATCTGTTTACTATCGCTAAAAATCGTTTAAAAGAACGTACTCTCTATGTAGATTCTTACGAAGAGTTTAAAACTGCTTTAGACAATGATTGTTTTGTAATGGCTCATTGGGACGGCACAACAGAAACAGAACTTTTAATCAAAGAAGAAACCAAAGCTACTATTCGTTGTATTCCATTAGAAAGCCCTTTGGAAGAAGGAAAATGCGTAAAAACAGGGAAATCTTCTCAAAGAAGAGTACTATTTGCAAGAGCTTATTAAGATTTAATATTTTTTGGGCGTGCCCCTTGCTACGCTGCGGGTCGGGCTTGTTTCGGGCTTCGCTCTCGCTTCGGCAATCCTTTGGCTGCTCATACTTCGCAGCCAAAGGCAGTGCCACTACGTGCCCTCCACATCCCTCACGCTATAATAGGTTTCTGATTCAACCTATTCATTATTTTTTTTACAACTTGAAAAATACCTTAATTTTGTAACCTAATTTCGTGTCCTTTGGGGAAATTGGCTTTTTTTTTATTTTTTCTAACCTTCTTTTTAAGTTGTAACCCAAAAACAGAAAATTTAGGGAATGATTTAGAATTGTTGAGAATACAAACGCTAAAAAATGCTGATGCTTATGAAAATATCTTAGAATTTAATCAATCTTTTGATTTTTGGAACACCGTTCAAACAAAAGCAAAAGCAGACAGTTTCTTCCTAAAACTAAGCCAAGATTACAAACTCAGTTTATCTGAAGAAAACTTACTTCAAAATATCAGTTTATTATCCAAAGATAGTCTATTTTTAGAAATTGAAAATCCATTAATGAAAAATAAAAAAATTGAAATTCCATTTATTAATTTTCATATTAAAGCCCAAGAAACTGATGTTCAATCTACTTTAATTTACTTCAAAAAGTTTGATTTAGAAGATTTTCAAATTAAAAGAAAAAAAATTATTGGTAAAATCTTAGTCATTGAATTAAATGAAAATCAATTTGATGAATATATAGAAAAATCCAAAATTTCGGGTATTTTAGGCTTAATTATTATTGTAAAAGAAGGCAATCAGGTACCTTGTTACCAATTTTCTGGTAATTATAAAATTCCTGTTTTAGGATTGTCTCAAGATGATGGTTTTTTTTTGATTGAATCTTTAAAAAAATACCCCAAGCAATTTGTAAGAATTTTGTTAAAACAAAGTTTTGAGTTAAAAAAGGGTAAAATTTGGAAATGGGAAAAAAATTTAGGAAAATCCCAAAAAATAGTGATAATTAGTAATTGGAAGTCCAATGCTTGTAATAAAGCCATTTTATCTAACGTTACACCTTCCTTAATTTTGTTAGATCTAGCAAAAACGTTTCAGAATTTTGATTGGGCTTCTAAATATAATTTAGTTTTCCTATGGACAGATGGTAATCATGCAAACTTTGATAAAAACCCTAATGATATTTATATTCATTTAGAAAAACTCACCGATTTTATGGGTTGGTATTATCCAGAAAAAGACCAAAAGAAATGGAATTTTATTGAAAAATATTTAAAAATCTATGAAAATAGATTAGAAATGAAAAGTTTTCATCAAATGATTTCCAAGCCCATTATTCCAAAAGAACTTCTAAAAATCATGAATACAGATTCAGAGGGAATTGAGTGGATGCACAAAGATATGATTTTGCATTCATTAGGAATGGTTGCCCTAACTGTTTATTTGTTGAGCATAAGTTAATTTTAATTTCATTAATTGAATGAAACCCTCTATGTAAAAATATAGATTTTTATTTATCATTTAGGAATTTTGATATTATTATTGTACTTTTGCATCAATTTAAAAAAAATGAAAGAAGTGTATATTGTAGCTGCCAAAAGAACTCCAATAGGCAGTTTTCTAGGTTCTTTATCTCAGATTCCAGCCCCTGTTCTTGGTGGCTACGCAGTAAAATCAGCCATTCAACAAGCAAATTTAGCACCTGAATATGTTCAAGAATTATTATTTGGAAACGTAGTAAATGCTAATTTAGGACAAGCGCCTGCTTCTCAAGTTGCTTATTATGGAGGTTTGCTCAATACAGTTCCTTGTACGCATATCAATAAAGTTTGTGCTTCAGGAATGAAGGCAATTATGTTAGGTGCTCAAAGTATTATGCTAGGGCATAACGATATTGTGATGACAGGTGGTATGGAAAATATGAGTTTAATCCCTCATTATTTACCCAATGGAAGAACAGGAATGAAATATGGTAATATCAATCTTTTAGATGGTATTAATCGTGATGGTTTACAAGACCCTTTTGATAATAGCTTAATGGGTATTTGCGGAGAACTTTGTGCTTCTGAATACAAAATTTCCCGTGATGACAATGATAATTACGCCATTCAATCTTATAAAAGAGCCATTGAAGCTACTCAGAAAGGTTATTTCAAAAATGAAATGGCTCCCATTACTATTTCTGGTAAATCAGGAGAAGTTATCATTGACAAAGACGAAGAAGTGGATAAAGTAAAATTTGATAAAATTCCTTCTTTAAAAGCGGCTTTTCAAAAAGATGGGACAATTACTGCAGCTAATGCTTCTAAATTAAGTGATGGTGCTTCAGCAGTTTTATTAGCTTCTGGCGATGCCGTAAAAAAACATGGTCTAAAACCTTTAGCGAAAATCATTAGTTTTGCTGATGCCGCTTTAGAGTCTAAATGGTTTTCTATTGCCCCCTCCAAGGCTATGCCTAAAGCCCTTCAATTAGCTGACTTATCCATGAAAGACATGGACGCAGTGGAAATAAACGAAGCTTTTGCTACCGTAGTTCTTGCTAATCAAAAATTAATGGATATCCCTAATGAAAAATTAAATATTTTAGGTGGTGCTATTTCTTTAGGACACCCGCTAGGAAGCTCAGGTTCTAGAATTATGGCTACTTTGCTATCTGCCTTAGAAGTAGTCAATGGAAAATATGGAATGATTGGTATTTGTAATGGCGGCGGCGGTGCTTCTGCTGTTGTTATTGAAAGACTAAAATAATCAATTTTATTCTATTGATAATCAAAATGGTTACAAAATTTTTGTAACCATTTTTTTTTGTTATTCAGAATTCTTTATCTTGCATATTATTTCACCATGAAAATTTTAAAAATTGCAGGTTCTTGTTTAAATCAAACACCCTTAGCTTGGACAAAAAATACCCAAAATATTATTGATTGTATTCGTTTAGCAAAATCTCAACAAGTAGATATTTTGTGTTTACCAGAATTATCCATTAGCGGCTATGGTTGTGAGGATACATTTTTTAGTAACAATGTATTAAGCCAATCTTTAGAAGGCTTAAAAGATATTTTACCCGAAACAGAAAACATTTTTGTAACTGTTGGTTTACCCATGGCTTATGAAAACTGTTTATACAATGTTGTAGCTGTAATTTGTAATAAAAAAATACTCGGTTTTGTTGCCAAACAAGAACTAGCGGGTGATGGTATTCACTACGAACCACGATGGTTTAAAACTTGGAAAGAACATTTAGTTGTTCAATATACTTATGAAAATCAGTTATATCCTTTTGGAGATATTATCTTTGAGGTAGATGGAGTACGAATAGGTTTTGAAATATGTGAAGATGCTTGGAATGGAAATAGACCTGCTCAGAGACATTTCCTAAAAAATGTAGATTTAATTTTAAATCCTTCTGCTTCTCATTTTGCTTTTGGAAAAACTAAAACTAGGGATTTAATAGTTAAAGAAGCATCTCGTTCATTTGCTTGTACTTATGTGTATTCCAATTTATTAGGCAACGAAGCAGGCAGAGTCATTTATGATGGTGAAATTATTATCGCCCAAAATGGAACGCTTTATAACAAAAATCAACGTTTTAGTTATCAAGATTATCAGATATTGACCAGTACTTTAGATTTGCACGCTCCCCGCATAGGAAAGAAAAAATCGTTCAATTTCCAATTTGAACTACCCCACAACCTAATAAAATCCGATTTTCATTTTGCAGAAAAAAACTTAATTGATAAACCTTTAACAAATTGGCAATATGAATCTAAAGAAGAAGAGTTTTTTAAAGCTGTTTCTTTAGGATTATTTGATTACATGAGAAAAAGTTATTCCAATGGATTTATGTTATCACTTTCGGGAGGAGCGGATTCTTGCGCTTGTGCGGTTTTAGTGGCTAAATGCTTTGAATTTGCAGAAAAAGATTTAGGAAAAGAAGTTTTACAAAAAAAATTGGCATATCTAAAAATAGATTGGTCTAAACCTATTACAAAGCAATTATTAACTTGTGTTTATCAAGCAACAGAAAATTCAGGAGAAAAGACCTTACAAAGTGCCAGAGAACTCGCCGTAGAGTTAGGAGCGGAATTTCATTTATGGAATATTCAAGAAAATTTGAAGGAATATCATAAAATGATTGAGGAAACAATTGCACGTAAACTTTCTTGGGAGTTAGATGATATTACACTACAAAATATACAAGCCCGCGTGCGTGCCCCTGGGATCTGGATGTTAGCCAATATTAAAAATGCTTTATTGATCACTACTTCCAACCGAAGTGAAGCTGCTGTGGGATATTGTACAATGGATGGAGATACTGCTGGTGGCTTGGCACCTATTGGTGGTATTGATAAAGCATCTTTAAAAAGTTGGTTAGTTTGGGCACAAAAAGAATTAAATGTCAATGCTTTACAATACGTGAATAACCTTCAGCCTTCTGCGGAATTGCGTCCTCAAACTGAAGAACAAACCGATGAAAAAGACTTAATGCCCTACCCTATTTTAGACCAAATCGAAAAATGCTTTATAAGAGATTATCAATCGCCTATTGAAGTATTTAGAACTTTGAGAGGAATTGTTCCTGATAATACATTAAAATCTTACATTCGTAAGTTTTACCAATTATGGTCAAGAAATCAATGGAAAAGAGAGCGTTATGCTCCAAGTTTTCATTTAGATGACGAAAATTTAGACCCACGAACTTGGTGTAGATTTCCAATTCTAAGTGGTGCTTATGCAGAAGAATTAAAACTGTTAGATTTTTATAATGAATAAAATTTGTTTAGGTGATTAAAAGATAAGCGTGAGGGATGTGGAGGGCACAAAGTGGCACTGCCTTTTTACGCTTTTGAAAAAAGCGGAAAAAGGATTGCCGAAGCGATAGCGAAGCCCGAAACAGCCCGACCCGCAGCGTAGCAAGGGGCACGCCCAAAATCATCTTTTTTTTAAAAAAACAAGCTACCATTAGATTAAGAATTTTATGGATTCATTGCCATATTTTAAAAAAACTCATTATCTTTGCATTTTGAGAAATTATGATATTAAATGAACTCACAGCAATTTCTCCTATTGATGGCAGATACAGAAAAAAAGTAGAACCTTTATCCGAATTGTTCTCTGAATTTGCTTTAATTAAATATCGTGTTTTTGTAGAAATTGAATACTTTTTGGCTTTATATGAGTTAGGATTACCAGAGATCCAGAATATCCCAAAATCTATTATAGAGGAATTACCTCGCGTTTTTATGCTTTTTAGCTTAAAAGAAGCAGAGAAAATCAAAGAAATTGAAAAAACTATAAAACATGATGTAAAATCGGTTGAGTATTATTTAAAACAAAAGTTTTTAGAAATTTGTGAAGAGCAATCAGTTGATAAAAATGAATCGGAAAAATGGTCAGAATTTTTTCATTTTGGCTTAACTTCTCAGGATATAAATAATACGGCTATTCCGTTATTACTCAAAATTGGTACAACAAAAGTATTAATACCCGCTTATGAACAAGTAATCGATCATCTTTATGAAAAATCTTTGGAATGGAAAGATATACCCATGCTTGCAAGAACTCACGGTCAACCCGCTTCTCCAACCAAAGTTGGCAAAGAACTGAAAGTGTTTGTAGAAAGGTTAATTGTTCAAATAGAAGAATTAAAGAATTGTGATTATCCTGCAAAATTTGGTGGTGCTACGGGTAATTTTAATGCACACTTAGTGGCATACCCTGATATCCATTGGGTACAATTTGCTAATGAATTTGTAAGTAATCGTCTAGGTTTATTACGTTCTCAAACTACCACTCAAATTGAACATTATGATAATCTGGCTAAAATTTTTGATTGTTATAGAAGATTGAACGTCATTTTGATTGATTTATGCCGTGATTGTTGGGGGTATATTAGTTTGGATTATTTTAAACAAAAAGTGAATGCAAATGAAGTGGGTTCATCTGCAATGCCTCATAAAGTGAATCCTATAGATTTTGAAAACGCAGAAGGGAATTTAGGAGTAGCCAATGCTTTATTTGAACATTTAAGTCAAAAATTACCAATTTCCCGATTTCAAAGAGATTTAACAGATTCAACAGTTTTACGTGTGGTAGGTGTTCCGATTGGTCATACCTTTTTATCTTTACAATCTTTATTAACAGGTTTAGAGAAATTAGAAATTAATCAAACGAAAATTTTGGAAGATTTGAATGAAAATTGGGCGGTTTTGGCGGAAGCAATCCAAACAGTTTTAAGGAAAGAAGGTTATCCTCAACCCTATGAAGCTCTAAAACAATTAACTAGAACAAATCAGAAAATTACTCAACAATCCATTCACGAATTTATTCAAACCTTAGAAGTTCGTGATGAAATTAAAAACCAACTTTTAGAATTAACTCCATTTAATTATACGGGTAACGCTTAAAAACTATATGGGAAATTTTTTTTTAGGGGATCAAGTTGAACTTTTAGATTCCAAAGAAAAAGGTACTATTATCAAAAAAGAGGGAAATCTCTTAATAGTAAACATAGATGGATTTGAATACGAAGTTCTTGACAGTGAAGTAGTTTTAATTCCTGATTTAACTAAAAAAAATAATCCTTCCAAAATTGAAAAGCAAGAAGAACTTCAAGAAGGATTTTATTTATTATTAGATATTGAAGAACATTGGATCTCTATTTATTTGCTCAATCATACCGCTTGTTCTTTACATTTTATAATTAATCTCCAAGGAAAAACTTTGGAATACATTAAAGATGGTTTACTTGAGCCTTTTAAAAGTCAGAAAATAAAAAGTGTATCAATAGATACTTTTACAAGAGATGCGAAATTTCAAGTTCAGTTATTAAGCTGTTATAAAAACAATCCTGAAAAAAATCAATTTTTAAATATTCATTTTGAGCCCTCTCAAAAAGTATTAAATCGTAAAGTTCAGTATATAAAAAACTTACAAAAAGAAGTTATTGTTTTTCCCTTAGAAGTTGAAGTTCAACCAAGTAAATCAAGTGCAAAAATTCCTGTCCATTTAAAAAATAAAACCAATACTCAAAATTTTGATTTGTGTTTAGAGACTGATAGTTACTTAGAATTTGATTTGCATATTGAAAAACTAACTGATAAACCTTTATTGATAGAAAATCCATTAAGTTTTCAATTAAAAAAAGCAGAAGAATTTCTTTATACAGCCATTACAAAAAAATGTAGTAAAATAGTGTTTATTCATGGCGGAGGTAAAGGAAAACTAAAAGAGGAGTTGATTTCCTTGCTCAAAAATCATCCGAATGTTGGGGAACATGGAACTGCAGACATACAAAAATATGGTTTAGGTGCAACCTATTTTGAATTAAAAACACGATGAATCCATTTTATTTTCCAGAGAATAGAATTTGTAATTTATTAGGAATTCAATATCCGATTATACAAGCGGGCATGGTTTGGTGCAGTGGTTGGAAATTAGCAAAAGAAGTTTCGGAATATGGTGGATTGGGCACCATTGGTGCAGGGTCAATGTATCCCGAAACCCTAAAAGAGCACCTTTTAAAAATCAAAAATGCGTTAAAACCTGGTATTCCTTTCGCCGTCAATTTACCTTTACTCTATCCCCAAATTCAAGACCATATAGAATTAATTATTGAACATCAAGTTCCTGTAGTAATTACTTCGGCAGGTAATCCCAAAATTTGGACAGAGAAATTAAAAAGTCAAGGAATTAAAGTTTTGCATGTTGTTTCTAATGTAAAATTTGCTTTAAAAGCACAAGAGGCTGGCGTTGATGCTGTAATTGCAGAAGGTTTTGAAGCTGGTGGGCACAATGGACGCGAGGAACTTACTACTATGGTTTTAGTACCTGCTGTTTCGGAAGCTTGTACAATACCAGTTATTGCAGCTGGAGGAATCAAAGATGGAAAGACCCTGTTAGCAGCCATGGTATTGGGAGCGGAAGCCGTTCAAATGGGATCAAGGTTTGTTTGTTCTGTTGAATCTTCTGCTCATGAAAATTTTAAAAATTTTATTCTTAATGCTCCTGAAGACGCTACCTCTTTAACCTTAAAAGAATTGACTCCTGTTCGGTTACTAAAAAATGATTTTTACCAGCAAGTCATTGAAGCATATCAAAATGATGCTTCCATTGAGGATTTGAAAAATTTACTCGGAAAAGGACGCAGCAAAAAAGGAATGTTTGAAGGAGATTTGAAGGAAGGAGAATTAGAAATTGGGCAAGTTGCTGGGTATTTAAAGGATATTTTGCCTGCAAAGAAAATTATGGAAAATATCATCAATGAATACGAGAGTTTATTGGCAATGATAAAAAAATAAGGAACTGTTGAATTCAACAGTTCCTTATTTTGAAAGGTAAAATATTATTTAGCAGCCTTCACCAAATCAATAACACCTTGAGTTCTTTTTCTAAAGGTAAATTTAGCTCTTAAAAAGTTTTCAACAGGCCAGCCTCTCCATAAAACATAATTACCGTCGGTATCTTTTTTATTATAAACACCAATAGTTTGGTCGTCAAAAGTCCAAATCATAACATTGTTATTATCGGCAAAATCCACTTTAACTTCTTGGAATTTATGATAAACTGTATGGTCTAACCATTGAGAATTTACACCCAAAATACCTAATAAATCTGTAAAAGCAGAGCCACCAATTGCAGTTGTAGCCTTTAACCTTCCCTCAACGGTAAAACGTTGTTGAACATCTTTACCCACCCAAAAATCACCATTATTAAATTGAAAATTTGCATAATCCCAAACTTGGTCAAATTTTGCAGCTGCTTCAATCCATTTTGAGGGGCCATAAACAATTCTTGTAAACATAGGACCAAAAGTACCAGTCATACCATCGTCATCAGCAAGTTGCATAGCAGTGATTGGGAACGCTATTTTGCTTGTAATATCTCCTGTTGTGTCAGTAGCTTCAATTAATTCCCAATTACCTCTCATCAAGGTTTTTGTGGGTGTTGGTGCTTCAGTTGGATCACAAGATGTCATCCAAAAGGTTAATAAAACAGCTGTAAATAAAAATCCGATTTTTTTCATGATATATTTTTTGTTATAAACTTTACAAATATAATAGATTTCAATGCAATTTATACTCCAAAATCAAAGATTTAGTGGTTAAAAAATAAATTTTTAATTTTTTTAACATTTTGAATATGAATCCCCGTGTCTGGAATTAAATATTCCATGTAAGAAGGATATTGACTTTCAATAAAAAAAGTATGATTTACCTTTTTTATTTTTATAACTTCTCCTACACTCCACAAAGTGGGTTGGGTTTGAATAATAATTTTACCATCTATTAATTGAAGGCTTTTATAATTCAAAATTTTATTATTTTGAATTTTTTCAAATAAATCTTGAATTTCAATCTGAGACTGAATACTAATTTTATTGTGCCTTTGGTATCTTTTTAGAAACTTTTTGGTAAAAGAAAAAAAAGTCGGTGTAACCATAGCAAAGGCAAATGCATAAGATAATTTACTGTTCATATTGAGCAAGTACAAAAACAATAACAAAGGATAACTTATAATAAAAATCATAACGCTTAGTTTTTATCATTTTATACGACAAAAACGATAAAAGGTTACAAGTTTTATATATTTTTTGAAAAAAAATTCAAAAAATACACGCAAAACTCTTATATCATTAAAAAAAATACTGATTATTTGCTTTAAAAGGAGAAACTTAAAGTAATTTTTCCGTAATAAATTCTTCATTGGTCTGATATACTGTATAAGTTCCAAAATTTACTCCAATAGGACCTGTATTATGATTATGAAAAGTGATAGTATCCGGCAAAAAATCTTGAATTGGGATATCCAATTTTTCAGAAATTTTTACTAATTGATTGATTTCTAAAGAAGTTTCTCCTCTTTCTAAACGTCCGTAAGCCGAAACACTCATATCTAACTTTTCAGCAAACTCTTGCTGACTCATGTTTCTTCCTAGACGTGTTTTTAATAATGTTTCACTTACTTTTAATTTCATAGCATAGCATTTTGTTAGTCTTTTTTATTTTCAACATCAAGTCATCATCAGAGAAAACCGCTCCGCCTTTTGGCATAGGTATGAAATTTGCTTCTACGTAATTCTCAAAATATTTTAATCTTTCTGATAATTTTTGGTTTTGTTCTAATAAGTACTTTATAATTTCTTCATTGGATTGATATTGATTATAAGTACCCAAATTAACACCAATTGGACCCGTATTATAGTTATAAAAATGAGTTCCTTCGGGCAGAAATTCACTTAAAGGAATATCAAAGAAATCAGATATTTTTTGTATTTTCTCAAAATCTAAAATACCTGATTTTTCCATTTGTTCGTATTCTTGTTGAGAAATATCTAAAAGATTGGCTAAGTCTTCTACTTTGAGTTTATACTCTTCTCTTATTTTTTGCAACTTGCCATACTTCAACTTCATGTTTTGGATATTTTTTACAAAAATAAAAAGTAATTCGTTATGATAATACTAAATTATCATTCATTCATTCAAAAATCGGTTCAATATCTACGATAATCGGTTTTTTTCCACCACAGCAAGGAATTAACTTTGCTTTCAATTTAACATTTATTAAAGATGAAAAAAAGAGTATTATTATGGATTTAGGTATCTATCTTTATGTTTACTACCTCTTGTATGACTACCAAAACTAACGTAGGAGCATATAGAGAAAATGAAGGAAAGGTTTATACTTATGCAAAAGGCAAACAGGTTTGGATATTTTGGGGTTTTTTACCTGTGGGTAGAACTAAGGTAGATACACCGGGTGATGGGAATTGTCAAGTGGTTACACGCTATAATGTAGCAGATGCTTTAGTAAGTTTTTTTACTGTAGGTTTCGTTAGAACTTATACCATTAAAATAAATGCTAAAAGAAAAGAACAAGGAAATACAAGCAATAACCAATAGTTGAAAGTTTAGAATTAAAACATAGAAGCGTTGATTATCAACGCTTTTATATTTTAATTCAATATCAGTCGCATCAAAATAATTTTGAAGAAGTAGCTTAAAAAACTCACTAAATCAAGTTTGAGATGATATGCTTTTTAGAGCTAAACCATTCATTTGTGTTTTTGAATGGAGAAATTAAAATCACAAATAAAGTGGGTATTTCAATTGGTGAAAAAAATTAGGTGCAATTCCTAGCAAGCGTTTTATGTTTAAGCGTACTTTTTGATGTATTCATTGTTTGTAATCTTCAACTTAATGGAGCCAATATAAAAACATTTTTAATATTTCCTTTCCATATTTGAGATTTTTTTTACATAAAATTTGTCCATTATAATATTTGCAAAGCAACCTAGAGAGGGTATCAAAATTTTTAATTTTTTGCCATTGGTAATATCTATAAGCTGACCTCTTAAACCCATTAAAGGACCTTCTATTACTTCCACGTAATCTCCTGCTTCAAATTTTTCATCAATAGATACATTAGCGAATGTACAAAAAAGTTTGAGTTGTTCAATTTCAGAGGGTTTAACTATAACAATTTTTCCCGAAAATGCTAGATATTGAACTACTCCGTAAACATCAAATACTTTTTTTCTCTCATTTTCTTTTAAATAAACAAAGACATAACCATGGATTAATACCATATACACATACTTTTTACGGTCACGCCATCTTCTTAATTTAAGCTGTAACGGTAAATAATTTTCAATTCCCAATTGGGTTAGTTGTTGGGCTACTTTTTTTTCTGATTTGGGTTTTACTTTTAAAACATACCAATTTTTTTCCATAAAATATTCATAGCTTAATTTTCATATACACTGTATTTGGAATTTAAGTATAAATTTCAATGATTTCGTCTAAACGAGTCGTAAAACGATTAGAACGTTTTTGTTGTTTCATTTTCCAAACTCTATTCAAATCTTGCGAAGCCAAACGAATTTTTTGTTGCCCATGTTTTGCATTAATAATATCTATAGCTTTCATCAAGTGAATATGTTTAGGATTTGCATTTTCAAATAAGTTTTGTTGAATATGATTTTCAGGACAAAAATCATGAACGATAACACCGGCTTTTTTGTAACCATAACCGGGCTGATAAATTAATTTTAAGGCTTGAGAAGCAAAACTACCAAGTTCTATACCGGATTGTGTGGCAAAGGGTAATTGAATATCAATGCTTTTTCTATATTGAGGTAAATCTTCACGAAATTTATTGGTACGAACAAATACCGTCATAGCTTGGCAACAACTTTTTTGTTTTCGTAATTTTTCAGCACACAAAACAGCAAAAGTTATGACTCTTTCTCTTAAATCTTCGTAATTAGTATAAAGTTGTTCAAAAGTACGGGTAGTAGCAATAGATTTTTTAGGTTCTGGATATTCTAAATCAAAAGTCGGCAAGCCTTGTAAGTCTTTTTTTAATCGCAGTCCTACGATGGTCATCAATTTGAGCACATCCTCATCTTGCATTAAAGTAAAATCATAAGCAGTTTTGATTCCCAGCTTGTTAAGTTTTTTGGAATATTGATAACCAATTCCCCAAACATCTTCAATGGATGTCCATTTTAAAGCTTTTATTCTTTTTTCTTCATTATCAATAATATGGACGCTTTGAGTTTGTTCTGGGAACTTTTTAGCGATACGATTAGCAATTTTAGAGAGTGCTTTTGTGGGTGCAATACCAATACTAATCGGAATACCAGTCCATTTTAAAACCTTTTGATGAATCTCGATTCCGTAGTCTTTTAAATTAAAATGCTGAAAACCCTCAAATTTCAGGAATGCTTCGTCGATACTATAAATTTCAATTTCAGGAGTATATTCAGCCAAAATAGACATTACACGATTGCTCATATCGCCGTAAAGTTCAAAGTTTGCCGAGAAAACTTCTACCTGATGATCTGTAAAAATTTTTTGATATTCAAATGCGGGTGCACCCATCGGAATGCCTAAAGCCTTTGCTTCGTTACTTCTTGCAATTACACAGCCATCGTTATTAGACAAAACTACAATAGGTTTATTTCTTAATTCAGGGCGAAATACGCGTTCACAAGAAGCATAAAAATTGTTACAGTCAATTAAAGCAAACATGTTTTGCAAAGTTATAAACTTTTTGTAAAAAGTTTATAAGATAGACAATTTTTTTACTTCCTGAAAACAATACAATGTTATTCTAACCTTTTCAAGATTTCTAAATATTCATCAGCTTGTGATTTTAAGGGTTTTAAAATATAATGAGACCAATCCGGTTGATATTGCTCTAAATCTTTTAGACCCTCTTCAATAAGAGTTTTTGCTTTGTTTCTTTCTTTTTTATGAAAAGCATTACAAGCATCTTGCAAAATTTGCTTTAAGGAAAGCTCTAAAAATAAATTTTTTTCATTATCCGAACTGAAAGCATTAGACAAATTCGTATTTTCTAACCATTTTAAGGTTGTCTCTTTTTCAAGGGTTAGATTTTGTTTTTTTCTTAAATCGTAGTATTTTACTTTAATTTTAATCGGTTGATTTTCAATATCTTTATTAGCATTTATTAATCGAAATTTTACCATAGAAAGAAGTTCAGAACCTTTAAATAAATTTGCCACTTTAATAACGATAGTTCCTTCTTTTTTTTCTTTAAGGTCTGCTCCCCAAACTTTAAAATACTCCAACATTTTTGGGAACTGAACCTCTATAGTTACATCTTTAGCAATCGGAAAAACATGAGATAGGATTTGTTTAAAAGCAATATTCTTTAAATCTGTTGAATGAGAAGAAATGGACATGCTTCCAGCACCAACCGTTGCAATTTGTCTTAATAAAGGTTCATTAAAATCGGGTCCTACTCCAATGGTAGAACAAGTGAGTTTCTTAGAATAATAGTTACGAGCAACAGAAACTACATCGTCATCAGATTTAGTATTTTCATAGCCATCGGTCAAAAGAACTAATTGATTGACTGCATTAGGCTTGAAATTCTTTTCTAATTCTTTAAAACCTAATTCAAGTCCATCATAAATATTGGTACTTCCCTCTTCTATTAACCTACTGATAAGAAATAAAAGTTTTTCTTGATTTCCTTCAATAGTAGTCAAAGGGAAAATCACATTAGCATGATTAGAAAAAGTAATTAAAGAGATTTTGTCTTTAGGTCTCATGGCTTTTACTAACTGCGAGAGCATCTCTCTTACATATTCCAAACGATTATCTGCAGCCATAGAGCCACTTACATCCACCACAAAAACAACATTCATGGGTGGAACATTTTGATAATCTAAATCAGAATCTTTTTGAGTAGAACATAATGCCAAGTTTAATAATGCTTCTTTAAACTTACTGTTTACAGGAAATGCAAAAGAAGGAGTGATCTCTATATTGTTATCGCCTTGAGGTAAGGAAAACTTGATATTATTTTGAGTAAAGAACTCCGTATTAAAATAATCCGGTTTGGGAATATATAATTCAGGATATTGATATTTGGGATTAGGTTTATAGAGAATAGTACGATTGTTATAACTAATACCTTGATTTCTTGTTAAGTTGATGACATCAGCATTTTTTAAGTAACGAAAATCAATCATATATTTGAAGCCTTTGGGCAACAAAAACTCTGCTTGTCCGTTTTCTTTAGTAATACCTTTGTAGATTCTTTTACCGTTCAATTCCCTCAAATAAATGGGTTCATTATTCCAGAAACCATTATTTTGAGAATTCCCTTTGACTATAACTTTTACATAAACCCTTGCTGAGGTACCCTTTTTTATATCAGGTGGTAACACTTGTGTAATAGTGTCATTTTGGTTGGTTTCTTGAATAATAGTAGGTTCATAAGTAATTGTTTTTGTTAAAATATTTATTCCCTCTTGAACAAAATCCACATAAGAGTAAGAAGGGATACCATCAATATCAATTTCATAATCATTTTTTAATGGAACTTTAAAAACAGCAATTCCTGCAGAGTTGGTGGTGGTTTGATAAGTTTTTTCTAGTTTATAACAAGTAAGTTGAATAGGAAAATTGGCTAAAGGAGTTTTATCTGCTTTATAAACAGTAATTTTAATGATACCAAGGTTATCCGTAGGTCTTTCAGTAGTCGTAAAATTTTGCTTTTCTATGGTTAAATTGAGTTTTCTTCTATCCACTACGGGTCTTGTTTCTCTTTCGTACTTATAAAAATCATAAGTAATTACATAATTTCCTGTACGATTTTGTTTCTCTTTAATTTCTACTTGCCAATCGTAATAATTACGAATATCTTTGATGTTATATTGCCATACTTTTCCTCCTTCTAATAAAATTTTGAGGGTACCTGTATTATCGGTTTTAGCGTATTTTTTTTGATTAGTAGAGGTTTCAACGAACTCTACTTCTGTATTCACCATAGGCTGCCCTTTCGTATCCAAAACTTTAAGCGTCATGTCTAAAGAGCCATTTTGACCACTTAAAAAAGAAAAAAACAATAAAAAAACATACACTAAAATATACTTCATAACTTTTAAAACTCTTCAAATATACTAATTTTATATTTATGATTATAGTAATCCCAAAAAAATACTATTTTTGCCAAAAAAAATTATAAATGAGTTTATTAGTAGTGGGTTCAGTAGCATTTGATGCTATAGAAACACCTTTTGCAAAAACCGATAAAATTATAGGAGGAGCAGCGACTTATATTACCCTTTCTGCTTCTAGTTTTGTGGACAATATTCATTTAATTTCTGTTGTTGGTGGAGATTTTCCTAAAGATACACTAGAACTTTTTCAAAAAAAAGGCATTGATTTAAAAGGCTTAGAAATCAAAGAACAAGAAAAATCTTTTTTTTGGGCTGGAAAATATCATAAAGATCTGAACTCTCGTGATACTTTAATTACGGAACTCAATGTGCTTGGTGATTTTAACCCTGTTGTACCAGAGGAGTATCAAGATTGCGAATTTTTGATGCTAGGCAACTTAACTCCCGATATACAACGTTCTGTTATTCAGCAACTTAAACAACGTCCTAAATTAGTAGTTATGGATACCATGAATTTTTGGATGAATGTTGCATGGGATAGTTTATTAGAAACCTTAAAATATGTGGACGTCTTAACCATCAATGATGAAGAAGCAAGACAACTTTCAGGAGAATTTTCTTTATATAAAGCTGCATTAAAAATTCAAACTATGGGTCCTAAATTTGTTATTATCAAAAAAGGAGAACACGGGGCTTTAATTTTTCATGAAAAAGAATATTTCTTTTGTCCTGCCTTTTTATCTATAGATGTAATAGACCCTACAGGTGCAGGAGACACCTTTGCTGGTGGTTTTATTGGTTATTTATACCAAGTTTCTAAAAAACGCTATGTAACCTTTGAGGATATGAAAGCTGCATTAGTTTTTGGTTCTGTGATGGCAAGTTTTTGTGTAGAATATTTAGGACCTGAAGGTCTTTACAATATTACAACAGAAAATATTGAAAAACGTTTTGAGCAGTTCAGAAAAATGGTTACTATTTAACAAGAATTTTTTATTAGATTTTTTGTTCAAATTTTCAAAAACTATTTTATATTTTTAGTTTAATTCAAAATTCTTAGTAATTTCGCAGCATGAGTTTTTATTCCTATCACCAAAATCAAAAAGAAAAATTACAAAAAAAATTAGAAGAGGTTTACCTTGGAGGAGGCAAAAAAAGTATTGATAATCATAAATCCAAAGGGAAATGGACAGCTAGAGAACGTATCAATTTTTTGTTAGATGACCCAAACGATTGTATTGAAATAGGCACATTGGCGGGTGATGAAATGTATGAGGAATATGGAGGTTGTCCATCAGGGGGGGTTGTGGTAGTCATAGGAAAAGTTTCTGGAGTTTTAAGTGTTATTGTCGCTAATGATGCGACTGTAAAAGCTGGTGCTTGGTTTCCTATTACAGGGAAAAAAAATCTAAGAGCCCAAGAAATATCCATAGAAAATCGTTTACCGATTATTTATTTGGTAGATAGTGCAGGTGTTTTCTTACCATTACAAGCAGAAATATTTCCTGATAAAGAACATTTCGGTAGAATTTTTAGAAATAATG
>CAZBPK010000156.1:0-58062 GCA_964493765.1 uncultured Bacteroidia bacterium
AATTTGATGAGGATCCATTTGTTGAGTGTATAGATGGATGTCTGTAATACCCCAATTCGGATTGTTTATCGTAAATATATTCTGAAAATTCTCATTTTTGACAAAAATAGTAGGAGAAAAGGGATAATTAAGATAAAAATACTTACCATCATGATTGACAAAAAAATAAGGATAAGGATATTTGTACATTTGTTCTTTAACAAATTCATGTTGAATTTTAAACTTTTTTTGCGTATTAAAACTTAAATCATAAATTTTTAAAGATTTATCGTCATACACCAAAATGTTTTTATCAGTTAAAACGGCATTCAACTTACTATATTCACGCTTTTTTAGAGGTTTGTCAGGAGTGTTTAAGTTTACATAAAAAATATCTTTCTTTTTTAAAACAAATGAATTAGATTGAAATGAAATAAGTACTTCTTCTAAAATATCAGTATTTGACATTAATGTATTGAACTTAAAAGTATTCAAATCTAATACTTTAAGTTCTCTTTGATAACGATTGGTAATGAAAACCTTATGTTCAACTGGAAAAAGTAAGCAGTATTGGATATTTTTTATTTCAATGGATAGACTATCCATGAAATCTAATTGTGCATATAAATATGCACAATTGAACGCAAAAATAAAGAAAACTAATATTTTCATTAATGAATAATTGCTTTTATTAAATAATTACAATCACTAGTGCAATTAGAACCAACCACAGGGTTAGTTTCAGGTTTTGTTTGTTCTTTTGTACAAGATGTCATGTACACTGTGCTTACGAAAAGCATGCTGAATACGATGGATGTAATTGCAAATCTACGCATAAACTTTGAATTTAAAAAAATAATTTGGCTACAAATTTCTTAAAAAAAAATAAAGTCAATATATGTGGATAACTTTTTTGAATAGAGTAATGTGGGGTATGATTATTAAAATATTCTGATGAAAATAAAACTATTTGGAAAGAAAAATCGTATAAATTTGTAGTATGGCAAAGTTTTATATCACCAAGGAAAGGATTAAGTCTATATTACAGGAACATAAAACGCCTGAAATCAGTGAAGCTACGGAGAAATGGGCGGAAAAGGTATTGGCGGATATAGTTTACCAGATGCAAGAAGAGGCTAAGGAAAGAGAAGAAAAATTAGCCACTCGGGAAGATTTGAAGACCATGTTTGAAGCCATGCAAAAGCAAATGGATGAACGATTTGAAGCCATGCAAAAGCAGATGGATAACCGTTTTGAAATGTTAATCAAAGAAATGAATTTGCGATTTCAGAATGTTGATGTTCGTTTTGAAGCTATGCAAAAAGAGAATAATGCTAGGTTTATGACAATAGATACCAAATTTGAAGCCTTAGAAAAAAGATTAAATACAATCACTTGGCTAATCGGTATTTCTACAACTTCTTTGGCAATTTTAATTGCGATTATGAATTTTCTAAAACATTAAGCCCAGCTTTATTTCGTTGAGATGGGTTCTGTTTCTTCTTTTTTTATAAAATATGCTCTAAACGAAAAGTATAATCTTTACTAGGTTTTCATGTTATTTGGGCAATTTTTATTTATTTTGATAGGACTTTTTTATAAAAATAAATTAAAACGACACTATCGGTTAAGAAAAACGGAAAAAAGTATAACCTTTAACTTTTACAGGTTGGACAATGAGAATCCTAAAAAATAAATAGCATATTAACTTATTCTTTTTTAATCCATTTAGCACATAATCTCAAACCTGCTTTAAAATTGGGGTCATCAGGCTTAAAAATTTTTCCATTTTTATCTATTACATATCCACCATCAAGCCATTCGTAATCAGTTGAGCGTAAATTTAGTTTAGGCTTTTTTTTGCATATTTTCCTATATATTTTAGCCGAAGAAGAATCTTGTATCCAAAAATAGGGAACGAATTTATGATTAATCTTAGAATACATTTTTTTAAATTTCTTATAACAATCGTTTGAATCCAGAAAATAAACTGGATTATAATTGAGTACCACTTCGCAAGCCTTTGAGTACGTAATTTTAGCAATAGTTATACTATCTATATTTTGGGGATAAAACCCACGTGGCAAATATCTCCACACAAAAGTATCATTATTGATAGGATAAAATAAATCAATTTTCATGAGTTTTTGAGTAATTGATACTTGACAGTTTGATGATGCTGGATTAAGTAATAAGAAATTAATAAATAGAACTAGGATTAAGATTGATGGTTTAGCATTTATAATTAGCTTTTGGTAATCTAAAATAATCATCTAATAAATTTTTTTTATACACCTACAAATCCCTGAATAAGAATAGTGGGTTTACAAATTTACTACTAAATTTTAATTAAAAAAATTCTCTTCAATCCATGTTTTTAATCCTATTCTTAATGGGTATTCCAAATAGTTTACAGGATTGAATTTATAATTTTGATGCATGAAATTTTATCATGATTTTTGTAATCAAAAATTAGTTCATCAAGTTCATCAAATTTTTTGTACTTTTGTTTGTCTAAATTGATTTATTTATGCCATTTTTTCAGAGTGTTTACGGTAAAGTTTATTATGAACTACATACTAATCCGAGTCGTCCAACATTGGTTTTTATTGGAGGTTTAACGCAGTCCACGATGTCTTGGACGGGAGTAATTGCAGGGCTTAAAAACGATTTCCAATGCTTAACCTTAGACTTAATTTTTCAAGGTCAATCTGATGAATATTCTGAATATTTAACATTTGAGCAACATGCGGAGGTAGTTCATGAATTATGCTTGTCATTAAACCTATTAAATTACACTCCAGTAGGAATTTCTTATGGAGGAGCAGTTGCCATGCGATTGATGACGCATTATAATTCTCATATTCCAAAAAGTGTTTTGATTTCTACTTTTGCTCATAAACCCAAGCATTTTGAAGCCATTGGTGAAAGTTGGTTGGCTGCTTTACAAAAAGGTGGATACGAAATGTTTTCAGAAGTGCTAATGCCTTGGGCTTTGGGTAAATCTTACTACGAAAATCCATTAATTCCTTTAGAAGTATTAAAACAACTTCGTCAAAATTTTCCTATGTCTGTAAGTAGATTGCAAAAATTAGTAATGGCAACAGCGGTTTCTCAAGATTATAGAGACAATTTAAAAACCTTTAAGAATCCTGTATTACTGATTTTTGGAGAAGAAGACTTAATCACTACCCCAGAAATGGGACAGGAAATTTTTAAAAATTTACCTACAGCAAAATGGGTCTTGATTGCTAAAAAAGGGCATACCTTAAATTTGGAAGCTGTTCAAGAGTTGGTCAATGAAATAAAAATTTTGTTTGATTAAACAATAATCTTCAACAATCAAGTGGATTAGAATCCAACATCTGTACCCACAAATTAATTTCATCTAAAGACACAAAAAAACGCTTTACCGACTTTTTCATTATGATAAATAACAACAACACAAAGGTCGGTTTAACAACCTAAAAAAATGCTTAAAATTTTCATTAAGGAATTTATAATTCCACGAATTAATAGCGTGCACGTATGCCAATAATTTGCATTTGTAGCAACTAAACTCAAAAACAAACTATTGTTTAATCAATTTTTTATAAAATTTATTTACTCCATCATCAACCATTAAAAAGTAAATACCATTGCTTAAATCGTTTAACTCTACTTTTTCTTTAATAAATGTATTGGGTTTATAAATTCCTACAGATTTTTGAAATTTCCCATGTAAATCTACCAAATAAACATAAATATCTTCTTGGCAATCTAAGGATTGAACTTCTAAGTGAACAGAATGTTGAGCAGGGTTGGGATATAATTTTATAAAATCATTTTTGATTTTTTCATTGCTTACTATTCTAGAATTTTTGATAGTATGACAAGTAATACTTACCCCATCTTCATCAACAACACAGAGACGTAATGAATCTTTACCCATTACATCAATTTGACCAAAAGCATTTTTGAAATTAGGATTAGGACCAAGACCGTTACCTCCTTTATTCCAAACAGAATCTAAAACAGGATAGCCTAATTGTGTACTATAAACATTAAGATGATAGGCTAAAGAAAGGTCAGCAACACTTAATCCGCTTGCATTTAATTCTGGTAAACCAGCATTTGTGCCATCATCAATCACGTTATGGTGGGTATCACCTGTTATAAAAATTACATCTTTAATATCATTAATTGTGATATAGTCTAAAATTTCATTTTGTTCATAGGGATGAGCTGCCCAATAATTACTAAATGATGCAGCTAATCTAAATCCTGAGCCTCTTTCTCCGCCAATATCAAACACTTGGTCTTGCAAAGCCATTCCAACATCAATTACTAATTTTAATCGTTTATTAAAAGGAAGCCCACAAAAAATTAATTTCCATTTTGCATTAGAATTTTTTAATTCCCCTTTCAGCCAATTTTTTTGTTTTGTACCCAAAATTACATAGTTTGTATCAGGTTCAAAAGTCCAATAATTTTGTAAACTATCATATTTATAAGCATGATTCATAGGACTTGCCGCTGAACGAGTATCCAAAAAGAAAATATCAGTATTACCGATGGTTAATTTATGATATAAACCTATAGAGGTATCAGCTAAAGGATAATGAGGAAAATAATCTGTATAAGCCTTGAAGCAATTATATTTTCCGATAATCGGAATGGTATCAATTTCAAAGTAATTAACTACATTACTATCAGCATCATAATAAAATCTAGGACGTTCAATAAAATTGGAAGAAGAACCAAAACCATCGTCATCATCATGAACGTAATCAATAGGAACAGTAAGAAGCATTTCTTTCATTTGTTTTTCTTCGTATCTTTTTCTCCAAGATAGTTCAACAGTAGGGTAATGCGTGGGATAAGAATTATCCAATTGATAACTAGGATAAGTGAAATCCCCTGTATGTAAAAACATTATGGGTTGAAGTTCTTTCATACGGTCAAAAACTTTCATATTCTCTGTTTCTTGGCAAGATCCTGTTGTTAATGTAAAATTTGCATCACTACCTGGTAAAGGAAACGTTTTAAACCTTGCATATTTACTATCTGCTGAACCATTAAAGTAAAACTTTACCCAATAAAAAGTGTTTGGATTTAAAGATTGAAGAGTGATAATTACTGAAGAATCTTTTGAACTTTGAATTTGTGTATTAATGGTTTGATAGTTTGAAAATAATGAATCTGTACTAAAACGAACTTCAATATTACTTTCAAAACGAGAGCGAATGTAAATTTTTGCTGAATTATGAGTTAAAGCACCCGTAACCGGACCATGAGTAATGTATTGAGCAAATGCAAAATTTGTAATTAAAAGTAAAACAATGAAATACAACTTTTTCATGACAATTTTTTGCAAAAGTAAAAAATATTCTACATTTAAAGATCAAGATAGTTTTTAAAAGAAAAAAGCTGTACTAATGTACAGCCTTTTTTTGTATTTTTAAAAATTCTATTAAGCAAAAATTGATTCTTTTTTCAAGTTAGTCACTAACAAGTAATAGAAAACCGCTCTTTTTTTGTGGGTTACTTTATAAACATCACAAACTGCTTTTAATGCTTTATCCATTTCATCATTATCAGAAATGCCTAATTTACCAACTAAAAAATTCTTTTTCACGCGATCTAATTCAGATTGATTAGAACAGCTTACCAAAGAAGCGTCTTTTAAATAGATTGAAGGTCCAAGACCTTTTGTAATTTTTCTTAAAAGATCTTCATCAACTGTAACCTTTAGCTCAGTTAGTTCCGCTTTATAGACTTCTAAAGCCTCATCAAATTTACTCATATTTTTATATATTTTTGTATTTATTAACGCAATTTAATAATTTTATTATTGCAAAATATAATTTATTGAAAAATGTTGAAAACTTTTTTCAAAGTTAGAAACTTAATCCAATAAAGGTTCAATATCTGCTTCTAATTCAGAACTTTCTGGGGTATAGCTTAAATCTAAATTATTGGAATTTCTAATTTTTTGTTCAATTTCATGAAGTAATTCAGGGTTGTCTTTTAATAATTGTCTTACAGCTTCACGCCCTTGTCCAAGTTTTGTCCCTTCATAACTATACCAAGCACCAGCTTTTTTAACAATATCCAATGCAACTGCTAAATCTATGATTTCTCCAATTTTAGATATGCCTTCCCCATAAATTATATCAAACTCTACGGTTTTAAAAGGTGGAGCACCTTTATTTTTTACAATTTTAACTTTTGTTAAATTTCCTAAAACGTTATCACCTTCTTTAATTTGAGTAGATTTACGAATATCAATTCTAATAGAAGCATAAAATTTCAAAGCATTACCACCAGTTGTAGTTTCGGGGCTTCCGTAAGAAATACCTATTTTATCACGTAATTGATTGATAAATATACAAATACAATTCGTTTTGGATACAGCACCAGTTAATTTTCTTAGAGCTTGAGACATCAAACGAGCTTGTAAACCCATTTTAGAATCTCCCATATCGCCTTCTAATTCTGCTTTAGGAATTAAGGCTGCAACAGAATCAATAACTATTACATCAATGGCACCAGAACGGATTAAGTTTTCTGCAATTTCTAATGCTTGTTCGCCGTAATCGGGTTGAGATACCAATAATTCATCGGTATTAATTCCTAGTTTTTGAGCATAAAACCTATCAAAAGCATGTTCAGCATCAATAAAAGCAGCGATACCCCCTAATTTTTGTGCTTCAGCTATTGCATGTAACGCAATGGTTGTTTTACCAGAAGACTCAGGTCCAAAAATTTCTATTACACGGCCTCTAGGAAACCCACCAACACCTAATGCTAAATCTAATGAAATTGAGCCTGTAGGTATTACGGGAATAGGTTCTGCAGTTTTATCGCCTAATTTCATGACGATACCTTTACCATATTGTTTTTCAAGCATCTGCATCGTAGTGCTTAATGCTTTCATTTTTTCTGACTTTTCAGTTCCACCCTCTTCAGAGGTATTAACTTTTTTTTCTTTTGCCATATTTCTTTTTTTTAATTTTCAATTTCAAAAATTTCTTTCAAATGATTATTTAAAAACAAACCATCTGGGTCCATTTCTTGGCGTACTTGAAGAAAATCATTCCATTTAGGATATTTTGTTTTGAGATAATCTGCTTTTTGTGTGTGCATTTTGCCCCAGTGAGGTCTCCCTCCATAACTCAAAAATATTTCTTCCGCTCCTCTGAAATATTTTTCGTAAGGCATACCTAAATACATGTGGCAAGAAATAAAAACCGTTTCATAACCATAAGCTGGTGATAAGTAAATATCATCACCTTTAACCCAACGAAATTCTACAGGAAAATGTACATTGATTTTTTCTTTAGCAATAAATTCTTTGATTTTTAGTAAACATTCAATTCCTTTCTCAGAAGGAACTCCATATTCCATTTCGGTAAACTTAACCAACCTTTCTGTTGCGTAAATTTTATGACTTACATTAATTTCAGAACTATCACTAATTGCCATACCGCATATTTTAGACATAGTGGCTGAACTTGCTGGCATAGTTTTGCTAATATCAGAAATTACTTTAAACAAATTGTTTTCTAAGAATATATCAAAAAACCATTTCTTAAATCCAGTAGTATTGGGTTTTTCCTTGGTTTCATTGGAATATTTAGATTGAATAATATCCGTGTAAGGAAACCAGTAAAATTCAAAATTTCTATTTTCCTGATTGATTTTATCAATTTTTGGAATTAAATCACTTAATTTTTCTTTTTTCTTTTGAATATGTAAATTATATAAATCCACACATTGCAAAGTCATGGAGGTAATAACCCCTAAAGAACCTAAAGAAACTTGAGCCGCTTTAAAAATATGGGTATTATGTTCAGTGGAACATTCAATTTTTTCACCGTTTGCATTGATAAAGGTTAAAGCAACAACTTGCGTAGGAATAATACCATAATTGACCCCTGTACCATGCGTACCTGTGCTTAATGCACCAGCAATAGCTTGTTTATTAATGTCCCCCATGTTAATCATAGCAAGACCATTTTTTTCTAAAATTTCACTTAAAGCATACAGTTTAGTACCCGATTTTACAGTAGCTTGTTTTTTGTCTTTATCTAAATGAATTAATCCTTGAAAATTTTCTAAGGTAATTAAAATTTGATTTTCAGCTTCGCAGAGGTGTGTCCAAGAATGACCGCTACCTACAATGCGAATTTTTAAATGATTCTGTTTTGCAAATTGAACAATTTGTTGAATCTCTTCTTCTGAGGAAGGTTTATAAAAATGTTTGGGTTTAAATTTTAAGGTTTCTCCCCAATTTTTGAAATCATAACCATTTATAGGGCTTATCATATTGTTAATAATTAAATTCGTCTTTTATTGCTTGAAAAAATTGCACTAAATTACTATTTCCATTTAATTTATCCAAAGGAATGACGAAAAAAATTAAATTTATTTTATTCTGTGGGTTTAATAATTGAGCAGCAACAATTGTGCTATCATTCCAATTACCAGAACTTCCTGTTAAATCCGCTCTATACAATACTTTTGCAGAAGCTTTCGGATAAAACGGACTGATTTGTGAAATTAATCCAGGGCCTGTATTTTTTAAAATAGGATAATTATTTCCCGTTACAGCATCAGGAATGGCTTCAGAGTTTCCTAACATAAAGGCGTCTTTTTGTATGGTTAAACTATCAATAGGAGAAAAACGATAAATTGCAGAAGTAGGGCTTAATGTTTTGGGTACAGGAATGCTAAATAAAAATTTTCTTCCCAAATTTAAACAATTTTGGATTACGGCTTCAGAACGTTCTATATAATCTAATTGGGTTACTGTGGATGACGCATACCAAAAAATTTCTTTATGCAGTTGAAACCACCATTCTAACGTTAAAGTTATTTTTGGAAAATTAGAACCTTTTGTAAAATCTAAATAATCATAACTTCCATAAAGCTGGTCAATTACTTGTCCATACAATGTAATAGGTCTTGGGTTTGTGCTTACTCCATCTACTAAAATAATATCTGATTTTTGAGTTTGCACTAAAAATATTTTAGAACTGTCTATATCTGAAAATAAACCGCCTTTATCTTTTGCCTTGATATAAAATTGATTATTTCCGTTTACATCAAAATCTGTAAGAACTTGTGCAAAAGGATTTTTGCTGTATTGAGTATAAACTTTCGCATTTTGTTTACCCGCATTTTTAGGATTATCTGGAATAATCGTAACCATAGAAACATTAGGTGATAAATTTATCCAATTTCCATTATTAACCTTTAAATAAATACTATCCAAAGTAGAATTTCCATCTATGTCATTCACATTCCAAAGAAATGTTAAAACAGGGTAAATGGTATCCGCAGGAAAATAAGATACATCAAATTGAATAGTTGGTGCTGTATTTTTAATAGGAATAATTAAAGATGCAGGAGAAGGATCTTTGAGGTTTTGGTCATCAACAGAACGAATTTCAAATTTTATATCTGCGCTATCAGCTCCAGAAGTTAAATCTAAACGGAAAGTAGAATCAGTTTTTGTTGTGGTTTGCCACTCTCCACCATTAATAGAAAACTCAAAATGTTTCACTATACCGTCTTTGTCTTCACCATTCCAGTGTAATTGAAGTATAGAATTTAAACGGTCAGAGCCTGATAATTCAATTTTATCTAAAAATAAATAAGTTTCAGGAGCTTGATTGGCAATCTTTTCTCCTTTTTTACAACTGAACAAAAATAAAAATGCTGAAATCCAAATGAAGTGTAATTTCATTACTTAACAATTTGGGTTCAAAATTAAAAGAAAATCGGATACAAAATAAACTTTAAAATTAGTAAGAGTGGCTTAAATACCACTCCTTACCTATCAATAATTAATTCAAAGACCCAAATTAAGCACTTAACTGGTAGTCATTATTTTGTTTTGATTTCCAATCTTGAATGATTTCAATGTAACGATGCCACTGGGTATCTCCTTTCCATTCTTTGAATCCATTGATTTTAAGAACTTTATCAATACTTTCTGGTTGATAAAAAGCTAGTTTTTCTAGCATATAATTAGGACAAACCTTAAATAATTCCAAGCCTTTTTCATCAGCTATCATTTTTCTAATCAATTTTAAACCCATCAATAATTGATAATTTTCCTGAATATTTTGAAATTTTTTTTCGCTTAGATAAATAGATTGGGGTTTCTTTTGCCACTCTAAAAGTTTATCAGTTAATTTTAAATAACCGTAAAATGGATTACTGACCTTAATAAACTTTTGAATTTTCAACCATTCAATAAACTTTGAACATAGTTCAAAACTATTTTCAAAAGCTCCATTTTCTCGCAAATGATTAATTAATTGTAATTTTTGAACATTTTTGTTCTGACTCATGAAAGTAACTACACTTTCTAACATTGTACTAACTTCATACTGTTTCATCTTGTCTTTAATTTTATGCTACAAAATTGCAGAGTCTCAACAAAACTCGTATGGAAAAAAAAATAGTTAAGTCATGAGAAGTTGGAGCTGCTTTAAAAAAGAGTAATAAATTAATTATCTGAAAAACAAATATTTGATTATTGTGTGAAGTAACATAATGAATAAAAAACATTATGATTTTAAGCTATATTTTTAATTTCCAATCAATTCAATTCTAAAATTTCGTTTTCGTCTATATAAACTAAATACTTTCTGATAGTATGAAAATTCTTAATGACCTTTAAATTGGATTTTTGTATCATGTTTTCATAGCCTAAAAGCTGTTCTTTATGCTCTGAATATTTTTGACCAGTCTTAAAATCAATGATATATAATATTTCTTGATGAATGACCATTCTGTCAGGAATTTTAGATTCTTCATACTTTTGAATAAACTTTTGTTCCTTTAAAATAAATACTTTTTCACTAAACCAAAGTTTCATAAGTGGATTTTCAAATAAAGTTTGAATTTTTTCTATAATTGAAGGCTTTTCTGATGGTAAAATTTTACCTTGAGCAACAAAATCATCTATAATTTTTTCTAAATCAGCAAAATATTTAAGTTTTTCAAAAATTTTATGAATCGTTAAACCTCTTTTGATGGCTTCATTTCTTGCAATTAACATGTTCCAATCATCTTCTACAATCGGTTTTAATAGAATTTTATTTTTCCATACATAATGATTTAAACCTTCAAGAGTTTTTACATTTTGATTTTCAATAAATTTAGTTTTCCAATCATTAGAAAAAGCACCTTTCTCGTAAACTTGGGCTGCTTCATTTTTCTTAAAAAAGTATTCAAAATAATCGGACACATTTTTGGTTTTTTCAGAATTAACGGATGCTAAAAACCAACCATAGAATTGTTTTTTTGAGCGAGTTAAGGCTACATAAAGAATGTTCGTATTTTCTAAAATGGTTTCAAGGGTTTCTTTTTCAAATGCCGATTGAGTTTTTTGAAAGGTTGTAAAAAGTGTGTATTTTAGTTCATTACTGTAATTTAACAAATAAGGCTGATTATCATAAATCCCCCAAAATTTTGAATTCGCTTTTGGAAATAAATTCCAATTTAAAAATGGGCAAATTACTACTTCAAATTCTAATCCTTTAGATTGGTGAATGGTCATAATTTTGATACGTTCTTTTGAACTCAATTGCAAGGATTCTTTTTGAGAGTATCTATCAAACCAAGCCCAAAAAGATAAATTCTTTTTATATTCTCTATTTTCATATTCATGAACAAACTCTAAAAACTGAATAAGTTCGTCATTAATTTCTTGATTTAGTTGAAAGTATTGGATTAAAAATTCGGTTTGTTCATAAAGACTAAAAGTATTGAGTTTGTTAACTAGTGATTGAAAGGAGTCTGGGTTGAAAGGTAAATGAAGATTTTTGGCTAAATTGGAAACGGTTAATTGAACTACGGGGTCTTTAGAAAAATGTATCCATTTCAAGGCTTCAAATAGAAACTGAATAATTAAAGAATTACTCATCAATAATGACTCTGATGCAGTAAAAGATATTTGATTTTGAGCTAAAAAATTTGCAATAAGTCTAGATTCTGAATTCGTTCTTACGAGTATTGTAATATCTTCGCAATCTTTAAGCTCGTTTTGCAACAATTCTATTACTTGGGATAAAATATGGTCTTTGTAATTGATAATTTCTTCATTACCTTCTTCTATATCTTCTTGTTTTACTTTTTTTTTAACCTTTTGTATTCTAACGTAGCCTTTTTCTTGAGTTTTATTGGCTTTTTGATTTAATTCCTTAAAATTTTCTTTAACTAATTTAAAATTTTCTGCATCAGGTATTTTAGTAATTTCATCAAAAAATTCATTGACAAAGTTTACTATTTCGGGCGAACTTCTAAAGTTAGTCTCTAAAACTTTTTCATTTGCATAATGTTTAAAAGTAGAATCTTGATATAAATTTTGTAGCAATGAAGGTTGGCTTCCTCTCCAACGATAAATAGACTGTTTAACATCTCCCACAAATAATGCTGATGTATTTTGAGAGTTAGTAGTAATTACGGTTTCAATTAAAGGTTTTAGATTTTCATATTGCGTTACTGATGTGTCTTGAAATTCATCTAACAAAAAATGATGATAACGATTCCCTAATCTCCAATATAAATATTCAGCGGGTTCTGCTTTCAAAAAATCTTTAATCTTTACATGAATATCAGACATCAAAATAAATTGATTTTCTGATTTAATTTTTTCACCTATTTCCCATAATTTAAAAATTAATGCGGAAGTTTGTAAACTCCTATAAGCATATAAATGCGTTTTGTAGGTTTTCCAATTCTTAATATCTAGTAAGTTGTTTAACTTTTGAGCAACTTCATAAATCTCATTCTCTAAATCTTTAGCTTGAAATTGTCTAGAAAAATAGTTTTTGTTTAGTAAGAATATTAAAATTTGAGTTCTTTGATTATAGTTAAGCGTTTTGAGTTTTTTTAATTTTTTAATTTTTGAGGGTAATCCTCTAGATTTATCAACCCAAATTTCTGGATTATCTTTATGGGGCTCAATTTTATTTTCAATTTCATGAACTAAACTTTGTACTTGATTTTCATAATCTTGAATGCACTGTAAATGTATTTGTTTTAGATTCTCAAAATCTGTAAATGATTTTTTACGAAATAATTCTAAAAAATCTGAGGAAGTATCTTTAAGGATTTCTTTGGCTAACTCTTGAATAGGAAAATCTAAGTTCCATGAATCATTTTCTTCTAAACGATAAAGTATGAAATCCAAAAGATACTTTTTCAGTTCTTCATTTGTAGAACTTTCTTTAAATAACTCATAAAGACAAAGTTCTACAAATAATTCAGTATCTTCTTCAATTTGAAAATTGGGGTGTATTCCTAAATCTTTTCCAAAAACTTTGACAATTTTATAAAAAAATGAATCTAAAGTTTGGAATTCAAATCTTGAGTACTCAAAAAGAATTGATTTTAAAAGTAATTCTGCATTTTCAATAGCCTTATGGGTTTGAATTGAAGGCTGATGAACTTTAATTTGGTCTAATAATACATTAGAATTAGGATCTTTAAGAATATTTAATGTATCATCAAGAATCCTTTTTTTCATTTCAGCAGCTGCCTTTTTGGTAAAAGTTAATCCGAGAGCATGATAATAATTAGAAGGATCTAGTAATAAATGAGCTAAATAGTTTATAACTAAATTAAAAGTTTTACCTGTGCCTGCAGATGCTTTAATGATATTAATATTTTTTTTTCCATTCATTGAACTGAAAATGTAAAATTACGAATTTTTTATTTTATTCAAATTGGATTGTAGGGAATTGTTTTTGGCTTACGGTTTTAATTCGTTTCTTTAAATGTCAAATATTCTTTTCGGGTTATTGTTGTGTCATAAAGTCCGATGTTTTCTTCTGCGTGTTTGTTAATGCCTGTATATTCCAAACTTGCGTCTTCGTAGCGTTTAAACTTGTAAACTGCATCATTCATTAAAGCAGAATTGAAAACCCCTAAACTCACCAGCAATTCAAAGTCCTTTACGTTTAGTCCTGTTACTTTGCGGAAAAGTTTAGGTTCCAATTTTGTAATTATATCTTTCAAACTGCGTTCCCGGTAATCGGTCAAATACATAAAAATCGGAATTCGTGTTGCAAACTTGATCAGTTTTTCTTGAATTTGTTTTCGTAAACTTTTGTATTTTTTTCCTCTTCTGTGAGTTCTTTTTTCTGTTTGTCGGTTAGTTTGTCTGTGCCTTCTTTTTTGGCTTTTTTAATGTTATCCGACTGGTTGATGATGGTTTCAATGTCTTGGTTTAAGTTTCTGAAACCTTCAATGTTCATCAAGGCTTTCATGGCTTCATCGTTGTTCATCAAACGCTGCAAGGTGTTATTGTCCACGTTTACGAGCAAAGCACTTTCCCAACGTCTGGCAAGCAAGGTTGCCGTTGTGCCGCTCATTGCAAAGTCCAAAATACCTGCGGCATCAATTTGTTTCATTGAACTTCCATCATAAGCCAACACAGGCAAAAAGTTTATAAATTCTTCAACATTCTTTTCGGGATTGCTTTCGTTGATGTTTAACTGGCAAGCGTATTCGGCAATTTGTTTTAATGCTCGGTTGGGTGCAAAGTCAAATACATAACATTCTTCTTTTAAAATTTCTTCTTTGTTAGGTGACTTGCTGTCGGGGTTTTTAATTACCCAAGGCGTTTGCACACGAAATGCTGCTTGAAAATACGTTTCGGGACTTGATGAATTTCTCAGCATAAAGATTCCTGTCCACGGTTTTACCGAAACGCCTGTGGTGAGTTTTCCACAAGAAAGGGTGATGGTTTTGGACTGCAAGGGGTCTTCCATTGCGTTTAAAACAGGTTCTAACGCTTTGACACCAATACCTGCTTCTGCACCTGCTGCAATAATTACTTTATAATCGTGGTAAAACTGGTTGTTGCGTTTTTTCAGCAAGTTTGCCATTGCGTGGCAAGCAGCTACCGAAGGTAAAAACCAAAGGGTATGATTTAAAACGCTTTTCAGTCGTGTATCTGAATAAGGCAAAGGCGGCTTTTCTGATTTTAATTTTAGGGTATCCACAATTTGTTCGGAGAATGAACCACGAATTAAATCTAACCATTTTTGAACATCATCTTCATATTTAAAACGGGCTTTGACTCCTTCACCTTCTGCTTTAAAAAATATGTTTAGGTCAAAACCGTCAAACTCACCCAACTCGGCTACTTTGGTAATGGTTTCGGGAAGTTGGTAAGTGAGCATGACCATTCTTGGCAGGCTGGCGTAAGGATTGGGACCGTCTTTGTCATTCCAGTTTTCTTTGGCTCGCTGTTCGTCTGAATACGTCCAGTTAAAAATTTGTTCTTCAATAAATTCGCCTGAATGGATAGCACGGAATGGTGTTCCCGACAAATACAAAAAGTGATGGGCTTTAATGGGTAAAATACCTTCCAATACATCTACTTTATCTTCGTCAGAAAATCCTTTTTGTTCTATTTCCTTAAATGCTTCAATTTCTTTTTCGGCTTCGCTGTCTTTGCCAAACAAATCTTTGGCTTTTTCACGCCAAGCCCCAAAATGGTATTCATCAAACACAATGCAATCCCATTCGGTATCATGAACCCACTTGTTTTTTACTTTTATACTTCCGTCTTTTTGTGTGCGGAGATAATACTGAAACGAACCAAAACAAACCAATGGTTGGTTTTCACGCAAAAAGCGCAAAGGATTTTCTTCATCCAAAGTCTGCAAAGGTTCTGCGTTCTCTTCGTATTCTTTACTGCCTTTGCGTACCCTATCATTTTCCATTTTGGAATAATACTGCCAACCTTTAAAATCAATATGGGTGTTTAAATCTTCACGCCAAGCATCTTCAACAGCAGGTTTAAACGTTAAAACCAATACCTTTTTCCATTTCATTTGTTTGGCAAGCTGATAGGTGGTAAAGGTTTTGCCGAAACGCATTTTGGCGTTCCAGAGAAAATGGGGTGTTTTGTTGGGATTTTCTTTTTTGAAACTCTTGAAGTAAGCCATAGTTTTGGTAACGGCTTCTTGTTGCTCGGGTCGCATTCCGAAAGTAAGTACCCTGTTTTCTTCGGTGGGTTCGCCTGTTTTAATTTCGTGAATGATTTTACGTAATTGGTTGAGTGTGCACACAAACCACTCTCCATCGGGATTTTTAATTTTATCCCTACGCAGTAAAGCGTGAACGTCTTTATCGGTAAAAATGCTTCCGTCTGCCCGCATGGCACTTTCTTCAAATACAATATTAAAATCGGCACGGGTAGCACCAATTTGTTCTTTGATACGTGTAAAAGCATCACGGACTGTAAAACCGATTTTTAATTGCCCTTTGCGTTTACTGTCGTTGGGCAACTCGTAAGCGTAAATGGTAGGATTTACGTTTGGACGTGGCGGAAAAAATTCTTTTTTACTCATTACGGGATTTTAAAATTTACTGTATTGGTTCATTTTTTTCCATGGGGCGTATCATACTTTCTATAAATGCAATCTCTTCTTCCGTTAATCCGTATTTTTTGTAAAGTTTTTCGTCTGTCCAAGGTTCTGAAAAGTCTTGAATGGGGATAAATGAAAAAACTTTGTTACTGAGGCCTTGACTTACTTTTTTTAGTGATAATAGAAGATGAAAAAATTTTGTTTGCATATATGAATAAACATTTTTTGTGGTAAATTCATCATCAAAAGGTCCTATTACAATATAGGTTTCAGTACAGCAAGTTTTAGGTTCTGCAATAATTGGTTTTAACCAATCTTTTTTCATACTTCCTATACCTGAGTTTCTCGGTAGTAAAATTTTGGGTTTATCTATCCAGTCTTGTTTTGTAGGTACTTGATTAAAAGTAATGTAGCCAATTTTCTGATTTGCATAAAGTTTAATTGAATTTTCAAAAGGTTTATTTTTGAAATCATTAAAAAAACCCCTCAAGCCAAACGGCTTTTGAGAGCTAACCAAATCACTAAAACTTGGTTCATTAAATGATAGCACTTTTCTAAGAATGGGGATTGGCTCATTATATCTAATAAAAGTATCACTACCTTTCTCAAGTAAAGGACGAAGTGATTTTGAAACTAACTTGCCTTCATCGTAAGAATAAACTTCACATAAGCCAGAATTATCCCTTTCCCATAAAAAATATGATACTCCACCTTTTATTTCAACCCCTGGAAAAACATCATCAGCACGTATAAAATCATGAATTTGACGAATTCTATTATCTTTTAACATTTCATCTCTAAATTCATCAAGCCCCCTGCCTCCTGCAAACCATCTACTTGGAGTAATCATTAATAAATACTTTGGGTTGAGCTTTTTAGCTTGTTGAACAAATTTGTGATACAGCGGAATCGCACTTGCTTGAGCACCCCCATCACTCAACTGATAAGGTGGGTTTCCTATAATTACATCAAATTTCATTTCTTGTTCTTTTTTTAGTTTCTTGTTATTAAAAAGTTTAGCGGGGTTGTCGGTATGAATAAAGTTGTAAGCGTAGGTTTCGGCTTCTTCGCCACGGTCGTACATTTCTTGGCTGGCACCGCATTGTGTGCATTTTCCTTTTTTCCAAGTGTGTTGCATGCGTTCATAACGAATGTTGCCTTGCTCATCGGTAAAGGTTTCGCAAATACTGTATTTGCCGTTGGGGGTTTTGCTGCAATACACGCTTCTGCGGCTGAGTAATGCGGTTAATTCTGTAATGGCAATGCCGTACAATTGGTTTTCAAAAATATGGTTGATGCGTTTTTGTTTGTCGGGTATTTTGTTTTCTAAACCTGTGATTAGTCGTTTGGCTATTTCACGCAAAAACACACCGCTTTTACATACGGGGTCTAAAAATGTAGCATCGGGGTTGCTCCACAATTCGGTAGGGAGCAAGTCCAGCATATCGTTTACCACTTTTGGTGGCGTAAATACTTCATCGTTGCTCAAATTGGCAAGGCATGTTAGCACATCGGGGTTATAAATCGTCAGCATCAGGATTTAAGAATTTTTGGTTTGGCTGGATTTTTTTATTTTGAGAGTATTTAGGATTGAATATTTTTTTGAATTGTAAACTTGTTGAACCAAAGTTTATGAGTAATCCAATAGGCTTATCATAGGCTACTAAATAGTTTTTAGCTTGGGCTAAGTGTGCATCTTCCAAATTTATAACGGCTTTCAATTCAGCCACAATATCATTTTCAACAATGAAATCAGCCCTTCGTTTACCCACATAAATGCCATCATAATAAATATCTTGTTCTATTTCTCGGACAAAGTCTAATCCTGCTCTTTTGAGTTCAATAGCCAAGCATCGTTGATAAATAACTTCTTGGAATCCATTACCTAATGTATTGTGTACTTTCATAGCACAGCCATTAATTTTGTATGTAAAATCATACTCTTTCATGTTGTTCATCATTTAATTAATCCTGAAAACTCTGAATCAGACAATTTTAGGAAATGCACAGAAGGATAATCTTTAACGGGTTCATCAATGGCTGCAGGGTTACCTTCGTCATTGAACAACGAAGTTTGGTATGATTTCTCCACTAAGAATTTAAACATATAATCTCTGCGTTTTAGCATCGTTGCGTTTACGGCACTCCATTCTGAGAATATAATGGGTTGTTTGGTAACGGGATTGGTAAAGTCTAAAGCATCGCCCCACAAAATGTTACGTTGCAATAGAAAATTCACGCTACGCAACACTTCGGGTTTACATTTGTCGGCAAACAAAGCGTTGTAACGTTCTTTAAAGATATTGAACAACCGTTTGCGACATTCATCGGCGTTGTCTTCCAAAATGTCCACACCGTAAATATTGCAAACGGAAAAGACGGCATAAAATTCCCACTCGATTTGGTTATGGGCGTATTTTTGATTGACCACATTGAGTTTTCTGTTTAGCACTTCGGCAAGAAAGTTGCCATTACCGCAAGCGGGTTCAAGAAAACGGCTGTCAATACGTTCTGTTTCATGTTTCACAAGGTCAAGCATAGCGTTTACTTCCCGAGGGTTTGTAAAAACCTCTCCGTGGTCAGCTACTCGCTGTTTAGATTTGATTTGCTTATTTTGTTTTATTTCATCGTTCAATTCTAACTAAGTTTATAGTACCTAATTTTTACGAACTAAGGTTCAATTTTGTTTCATTTTTTAGGGAAAAAAAATCTAATTTATTTCAATTCTTCTACAAAAACTTCATAGTTTTGGTTTGTGTTCACAACCAAATAGTAGTTTCCTTTTGAATTTAGATAACGAGTATCTTCATCAGCACCGGTTACATTTGCAATAATTTCAGCATCACTTTTATTTCTTTTATCTCTAAGCAATAAAATAAACTCACCTTCTTTACTTTTTTGAGGAGTAGTTTTCCAAGAAATTTTCCATTCTTTTCCGGTTATTTTAAATACTTTGGATTTTTTGGATTTTGTTCCTTTAAGGTTGTAAATTTTATTCCATTTTAGTTTTACTTTCTCCTCATTTCCTTCAGCGATGTTAGAAGTTGAGGCTTCGCCATTGAAAGCTCTATTCATAGCTTCTCTTCTTGTTTCGTTACAACCTAATAATATAAAAATCCATAAGAAAAACCCTATAAAAGTTGTGTTACGCATTACTTTTAATTTTAATTAAAGACAAATATAGATGCAAGGTTAGGGTTTTAAAATTCTAATTGTGTACAAGATGGAATTTGAAATCTTATGAACATGTGAAAAATTAATTAATTGCTTGAATTACAAAATTTTGGTATGTTTTTATTGAATATTCTTTGAATTATTCACAGTGAATAAAGGCTTTGAAAAAAAATTTGAATTTGTGAATAATTTATTATTTTTGCAAATTGAAAAACTGAATAAAAGATGTTAAAGGTAAACACTAATTATGAAGTGGCTTGTGCTGCACTAGCTCATATTTTAGAAGGGTTAATAAAGGCTGATGCAGGATTATCGGTTTATGAAATAGAAAAAATTGAGATCTTAATTTACAAAATGCGCCATGGACTTCCCGCTGAATATGATGATATTATGAAAATGATTCTACACCTTCATGAAGACCCAGATTATAAATCATGGGTACCCGATACTCATCTAGATAAAGGTTTAGAATACTTTGATCGTTTTGTAAATTCAGGTTATGCTAATGCAATACATTTAGATGCAATGTATGATTTATTTGAAATAATTGCAGAAGTGGGTGATTTGACAGAGGGTGAAGAAAAATATCTTAATAGAATTTATAAAGAATTTTCTACCAAATATGGTATGAAAAAAGACGATAGATAATTGTTAATAACCATAAAATAAAAAGCCGCAAATATTTGCGGCTTTTTATTTTATAATCCTAAATATAGTTTTTTAATTAAATTATAGGATTGAATAGAAGCTAAAACTAAAAAAGTAATTCCTAAAATTTTATAAATGATGATTTTTGTATTGATATTGATGCTTTTTCTTTTGGAGGAAATAAAAGATACCAAAGTCAAAAATAAAAATGAACCTAGGGCAACCCCAATAATAAAAGCCCAGTTTGTGGAACTGTTATGAAGAAAATGAAAATTTTCTCCGAAAATATGCAATGTTTTTAAATAGGCTGCTACACCCATCCAGAAAGGGAGAAGTATAGGATTTACAACTGTTAATGAAGCACCTAGAAAAAAATCACCTCTAGAAGGTTTATTAGACTCATGGTCTTTTTCTTCGGTTTCTTTTTTTCTGAGCAAATTAAAAATACCCATAATGATTAAAACAGGAATACTAATAATTTGCAAAAAAAACATGATATTAGGATTTGCTAAAAAGGTTTTTACCCCCCATAAAGCCACAAAACAATAAAAAAATTCTACTGTTGCTGAACCAAAAGCAATTTTTATTCCAGAAACCATGCCATATTTAATACTATTTTGCACAACAGCCAAATTTACTGGACCTACAGGTATAGCAACAATAAATGACAAAATAACCCCCACTAACAAGTGAACAAACTCTGTCATTTTTTTTATAAATGCCTTTCGGAATGGTAAGAAGATCGCACCAAAGGTCCGCTTTCTACATATTTAAAACCCATTTTTAAGCCTATTTCTTTATAATGTGCAAATAAATCTGGGTGAATAAATTCTTGAACAGGAAGGTGCATTTTGGTAGGTTGTAAATATTGACCTAATGTTAAAACATCACAACCATGATTGACTAAATCTTCCATAATTTCATACATTTCCTCTTTGGTTTCCCCTAAGCCTAACATAATACCCGATTTTGTTCTTAAACCCGCTTCTTTAGTTCTTTTAATTTGTTCTAGACTTCTTTCATATTTGGCTTGAGGTCTAACTCTTCTATAAAGCCTTTTAACAGTTTCCATATTATGAGAACAAACATTAGGTTTAGCTTCTAAAACAATTTGAAGAGCGTCCCATTTTGCTTTAAAATCTGGTATCAAAGTTTCCATAGTAGTTTCTGGGTTTAATTCTCTAACAGCATAAATAGTTTTTGCCCAAATAGTTGCACCACCATCTACCAACTCATCACGATTCACAGAAGTAATCACAGCATGTTTAATTTTCATTAAAAATATTGCCTGAGCAACACGCATAGGTTCTTCTTCATCAAGTTCTGTTGGCTTTCCAGTTGCTACTGCACAAAAATTACAACTCCTTGTACAGATATTCCCTAGTATCATAAATGTTGCTGTTCCTTCTCCCCAGCATTCACCCATATTAGGGCATCTTGCTGATTCACATACTGTATGTAACTTATGAGTATCTATAATACTTCTAACGTTCCTATAATTTTCACCATAAGGTAATTTTACTCTTAACCAATCTGGTCTTTTATTACCTTCTACATTTGGATTTATTGTGGGTGTTTCAATCATACATTTATGGATTTATCCAAACTAAATAACAAAATTATTCAGTTTTTGATTTAAAAACAAAAAAGTTTATTTGCAGTTTGTTTTTTTGAGCTCTAAACATTATCGTATTTTAAATAAATTATAATTCCTACGCATGAAAATATTTAGCATTTTTTTATCATAACTTAAATAGTACCCAAATTTTTAAATGTTGAAAATTATCTATTTTATATGTTTACATTTTTGATGAGCCAAGCTCCCACTGCAGCAGGCATCAAAGTGTTGATTATAAACAATATAAATGTTGCTTGAAAAACAATAACCGCATCTATAGAGCTATATTGATTAAAAACCCAAATGGCTACACCTTCCCTAATTCCTAATTCCGAGAATGCTAAACTTGGTATAAAGGATTTGATAAAAAAAGTTAAGCAACATAAAGCCCAGAGCTTTTCTTGTTGAATTCCAAAGGCTTTGAAAATCAATATATATTGAGTTAAAAATACAGAAAATCTAATGATTGATAAAAAACTTGTGAATACTTGTAAGGAAAAAGGAATTTTTATTGAAATATCCTTTAAAAATTGGATTTGTTTAAAAAAAACTGATAGGTAAGAGATGCTATGAGAGCTAGTCCATAAAAGAATATGGAAAAGAACAGTCAAAAGAGTTAGTAAAGCAGTATAGGGAAAAAATGAAATTTCCAGTTTATAAAAAGCAAAAACAGCAAAAATTAATGTCGCACCAAGTTGTGCAAAACGGTCTAATAAAGTTGCAAATATTGCAGAAATTCTATTTTCTGTTGTTAGATACAACAATCTACCAATATAGTCCCCAATTTTTTGAGGTGTAATAAATGCAGATGCGCTGCCAGTTAAAATAGCTTGATAGGCTGTTCTATAGGAAATAGATGGATGAAAAATTTTAATCATTAAAAACCATTTGAATGCCTCCAAACCAATATTTAGAATTAAAAAAAAAGATGAAAACGCGACCCACTTCCATTCTAAATGGGAATTGGTAAGAATTTGTAAAAATTGTTCTTTTTCATAGAAAACAAAGTAAGCAATTGCAATCCATATTACAAATGTAATGACAACCTTTAAATATTTCCATGATTTTTGAAGTTTTTGGTATAGGTCAATAAGAAAGGAATAAAATTTATTCATGGAGTTTCATACAAGTTCTAATAGATAGAAAATCATTAATTACTTGCCAATCCAATCAAAAATTTTGGTGCATGCTCCTCCCCCACCACAATAATAACCTACAGCAAAACCTGTTTCTGTAGCCTCAATTCTAAAATCTTTATAGGGTTTTCCATTAGGAAAATCAACATCAAAAAAATTAATTACTTCATTATCTGCACCATGAACATTACTAACTTTTAATTCTATCCAATCAGGATTTTTTTCTGTGCAATAAAATGCTTTTAAATTATTTAAAAAACCGTAAACCTTTAAATACTCTTTTTCTCCATTGGCATTTTGGCAACGAAAAATTCCACGATTACCCATTAATTCCAATGCTTTTTTAAAACTTTTGGTTTCATTATCTTTTTTCAGAGTAATTTCATTACAAGGCAAGCAGGTTTGTAATTGATAAATTTCATTAGTAGTTGGAACTTGTACCTCAAAAACTTCTTCGGGAGTAATGGTTTTTAGTATTTTTAGTTCAATTTCTTCTTGCGAATTATCTTTGGGTTTATATAAAAAACGATACGTTGAATTTTGATCAATTCTTTTCAAAGTTTCAATATTAGCATCACGACCAACATACTCAAACAATTCATACATATCCTTATATTCCTTAAACTCACTGGAAGATAATGCGATTTGAGTAACCTCTTTTGACGAATTTTGAGTATTCTCAGTCTTTTGAGTATTCTCAGTCTTTTCGGAATGATTTTGATGAGTATTAGAATTGGACTTGCAACTTAGTAAAGTACCTATCAAAAATAGAACAGCAAGAATTTTATGCATACTTAATTTCTATGCAAAGTTAAGTAAAACTTTTTACATAAGTCAAAATGGTGTTAAAAATTTGGGCGTGCCCCTTCGCTAAAGCTTCAGGGTCGGGCTTGCTTCGGGCTTCGCTAACGCTTCGGCAATCCTTTTTTCACTTTTTTCAAAAGTATCAAAAGGCAGTGCCACTTCGTGCCCTACGCATCCCTCACGCTTAATTTTTGCTATTGAATAGCAAAATTTATAGCTTTTTTGCTACCATTCTTACAACACAACCCTTACCCACATGATAAATCCCTTCATTTAACTCTACTTCTGTTTCTTCGAATAGAAGCATTTCATAATTGTTGAATAGGTTTTTTACTTCCTCTAAACTATAAAGTAAATCTAATTCTTTGGGTCCACCTACTTTGGGGTTTTTACTGTTGTATTCTAAATGTTTTTTGCTAAAAACTTCCATAATGACCCAACCCCCTATTTTTAATAATTGATGAAACTTAGGAAAATATTGGTATTTTAAAACAGTAGGATAATGATTATAAATAATTCCTATTGCATCAAAACTTTCTGGTGAATAATTTAGCTGAGTAATTTCTCCTATTTGATAATCTATTGTAACCTGCTGTTGATTGGCTAATTGTATAGCTTTATTTTTACCTTCTACACTTATATCCAAAGCATAAACTTTCCAACCCAATTTTGCAGCGTAAACAGCATTTCTGCCTTCTCCTTCTGCTGGTAATAAAATTTTACCTACGGGCAAAGTGTGTAGTTGTTGCTGAAAAAACACATTCGGTTCAGTACCATAGGCATATTCAGGTTGTTTATAACGCTCATTCCATTGATTAGCGGCAGATTGTAAATCCATATATTATTGAGATTGTGGTCTATAAAAATAAATTTTTCCGACTTTTAAGTCATTCAAGTTAATGGTAGAAGTTTTTACAATTTTGCCCCATTCGGAGGTATTTTGGTGGGCTATTTCATAATGTTTTTTTCCAATAACTTTGTAAACAATAGCAGTATGTTGCCCCATGGTTTCTTTGTACAAGGCGTCGTCTTTTTTGTATTCAAATACTACATCAAAAAATTGTATAATATCACCAGGAAAAATGACATCTTTTTCAGGGTCTAAGAGTTTACCGAATCGGAAGCTGCTGTCCCATTTTGCGTTGTATTGATATAAGGGTACGGCGGCTAGGTCCCAGCATTCTCCCCTGTCTACGGTTTTGCCCATGTTTTGTTTAACAAAATTAATGATTTTTTGGTTTAAAGGGGGCATTTGAGCCTTTATAACGGAAAATGAAAGAAATAAAAATACAAAAGCAAGGTTTTTGAGTAAGCGTGAGGGATACGCAGGGCTTGGCACTGCCTTTGCCTGTGAAGTATGAGCAGGCAAAGGATTGCTGAAACGAAGTGAAACCCGAAGTAGCCCGACGCTGAGCGTTAGCGAAGCGGCACGCCCTAATAATTCTGCTAATCTTAAAAATATATTTTTCATTGTCCGATAATTTCAAATTCTATTCTACGATTTAATGCTCTTCCCTCCACAGTATTGTTATCTGCAATAGGTTTAGCGTTTCCGAAACCTTTAAAACTTAATTGATTTCCGTTTACTCCCTTGGCTTTTAAATAGTTAACAATAGCCATAGCTCTTTGAGTAGATAAACGAATGTTATATTCTTGGTCTTGCCCTTTATCAGTATGTCCATTGACTTGGACTTTGATATTAGGGTGTTTCATCAAAAAATCAGCCACTTTATCTAATAAAGTTTTTGCGGATTCGTCGAATTCTGCACTAGAAGGTTTGAAGTTAATGTTACCTAAAACGGCTTTTGCCCCAACAGAAATCTTGGTAAGCTCTGCATTAAATATTACAACTTCTTCTCCCTCTTTTTCAATTTTGATTTCTTTTTCAAAAGGTAAATATCCTTCTTTATAAACGTAAACTTTGTAAATACCGGGTTGAATAGGGTTTTTATAACGACCTTCTAAATTGGTATTCCATTTTACATTTTTTTGAGTAGTTAAGTCTTTGATTTCTAATTCGGCTTCAATTCCTTTGTTGTTGGAAAGGTCTGTAATCATGCCTGCTAGATAGAATTGTTTTTCTTTGGGTTTTTCTTTGATGATTTCTACTTTTCTAATGGCATGGTTGTGAAAGTCGCAGACATAGATATATCCTCTGGGGTCTTTTGCAAGTTCTATGGGGTTATTGAAACGGGCATTAAATCCTTCGCCGTCGATGAGCCCTGGGTTTCCGTTTCCTGCTAATACTTTTACTACTTTGGTACTCATGTTTACATATAAAACAACATTTCCGGGTCCATCAGCGATGTATAAATCGCCATCTTTATCTACTAAAATTCCTCCACCATTTCCTGAACCTAATCCGCTAGATTGAAATGTTAATTGCCCAATGACGATGGTGCTATCTACAAATCCTTTTAGGTCTTTGGAAAGAACGGTAGTGGTATAGCCTGAGGGAGTAATTTTTCTGATAGCACTGTTATAAACGTCAATAATGAACATGTTACCATGTGAGTCCATGGAGATACTTGCGGGACCAGCGATTTGAGCGTATTCGCCTGTACCGTCTTTGAATCCTTTTTTTCCACCTACGAAAGTAGTTACTTGTCCGTCTGGGGAGATTTTACGTATAGCATGATTTCCGAAGTCTCCTACATATAAGTTTCCTTGTTTATCGCAAGCAATAGCTAAAGGGTCACTAAACATGGCTTGGTCTGCTTTACCATCTTTGTAGCCTTCTAGTCCTATTCCTGCGTAAGTTGAAACTTGCCCGTTGGGAGTAATTTTACGAATGCAATGATTATAATAATCACAAACAAATAAATTTCCTTTGGAGTCAACGGTCATACCGCAAGGACCATTAAAGCGTGCTTCACTAGCGGGACCATCTTTAAAACCTGAGGTTTTGCTACCTGCATACACAGAGACAGCTCCGTCAGGAGTTACTTTACGAATACAATTATTGCCTTGGTCTGCTATGTATAAGTTTCCTTGAGCATCAACCGCTAAACCATTGGGTTGGTTTAATAAGGCTTCTTTGCCTACTCCGTTTTTAAAACCTCTAAAACCACTTCCTACGTAATAACTAACAACGGCTTTTTGTCCATATACGAATATGGAAAAATGACAAAATAACAAAAAAAGTAATTTATTCATTAGTTTTGATTGGTATTTTGTTTTTTACGCAAAAGTTATTCCAATGTTTCAAAAAAGTATGAAAAAAATTTTTTTTGATGATTTATATTGGCTTTGCCAGAAACTTTTTTAATTTTACATTTTGATGAATGATAAAGCGTTTTGGGTTTATGAGGTTGTAAAATTGATTCCTAAAGGTAAAGTTACTACTTATGGTGCAATTGCTGAGTTTTTAGGTTCAAAAGGAGGTGCTAGAATCATTGGTTATATTTTAAATGATTGTCCTAAAAATGAAGATATTCCTGCACATAGGGTAGTTAATAGAAAGGGTTTATTAACGGGTAAACATCATTTTCCAACTTCTACATATATGCAAGAACGCTTGGAGGAAGAGGGCTTGGTTATTATTAATGACCAAATACAAGATTTTGAAAAATATTTTTGGAATCCTAATGTTGAGTTGAAAAGGTAGTTAATTTTTTTATTTTTGCTTTTTGTTAGCTTAAAGATAGAAAATCTTGAAGAGCATAACTCAAAATGAGTTTAGTAATTAAAAAATTTTATTCACGTAATTATATGTCAAGAGTATCCATTTATCTTAATTTTTCAGGGAATACGGAAGAGGCTTTTAATTTTTATAAAAAGGTGTTTAAATCGGAGTTTATTAATGGCATTCAACGTTTTGAGGAATTACCTCAGGACCCTAATCATCCGCCAATGTCCGAGAAAATAAAACAATTAGTTTTACATGTAGAATTGCCTATTTTGGGAGGTTGTGTTCTTATGGGAACAGATGTGGTACAAGAAATGGGTTTTCAAGTTTCCCAAGGCAATAATGTTCAGATTAATTTAGAGCCTGATTCTAAGGAGGAAGCTCAAAGGCTTTTTGATGAACTTTCTGTGGGTGGTGTAGTGCGTATGCCTATGCAAGATACGTTTTGGGGCGCTTATTATGGTAATTTTCAAGATAAGTTTGGTATTTACTGGATGATTAATTATCAGAGTAAATAAAAAAATGAGCCAAGAACGGTTTTTAAGGTTCTTGGCTAGGCTTTATAAAAGTTAGTGGGAATTTTGTATTTTTTTGGATTGAATGAAAGCAGGGACAACTGGAAAGGCATAGCCCAAGATGTTGAATATATAATAATTAGGTTGTCTACAAATCATTTTGAATTAACCTCTAAATAAAAGCGAATTTTTTTTTAGTTTTGCATTTTATATCCTGAACATGTTTACCGCTAAAAATATTAATAAAGTTCAATCTTTTTTTAGTAAAAAGAATCAAAAAATCATGATAGTTCCTCATGTAGGACCAGATGGAGATGCTATGGGTTCAACTTTGGGTTTTTATCATTTTCTAAAAAAATTGGGACATCAACCATTTATTTTGTCTCCTAATGAATACCCTTATTACCTTGATTGGATGCCAGAAATTGAAAAAGTTTATATTGCTAATCAATTAGATACTAATACTTTACAAAATCTTTTTTTAAGTGTTCAGCTTATTGCTTGCTTGGATTTTAATGCTATCAATCGTGCTGAAGGTATATCTCAACAAATTTTAGAAAGCGGAATTCCAATTCTCATGATTGACCATCATGAAACTCCTGAGCCTTTTGCTGAATTTGTATATCATGATAATAATGCTTCTTCAACTTGTGAAATGGTTTATCGTTTTATTGAAACCTTAGATTTGTTAGATTTTATCAATCTAGATTGTGCAAAATGCTTATATACAGGGATTGTTACCGATACAGGCTGTTTTAAATATGCGTTATCTGAAAGAGTTCATGAAATTGCAGGAAAACTTTTGTTAAAAAATATTGAGCCTATGAAAATCCATAATTTACTTTTCAACAATACCTCAGAAGAAAGATTAAGATTTTTAGGGCACATGTTGAAAGATAGATTAATGGTTTACAAAGATTTAAAATTTGCTTATTTTAAGCAAACAATTTCCGATGAACAAAAATATCAATTAAAAGACGGTGATTCTGAAGGTATAGTAAATTTTGCATTAAATATAAGAGGTATAGATTTAGCATGTTATTTAACAGAACAGGAAGATTCTACAAAATTTAGCTTTCGTTCATTAGGAGAAGTCCCTGCTATTTATTTTGCTAAACATTTTGGTGGTGGAGGGCATCATAATGCTGCTGGTGCTAAAACCCAAAATTTATCTATTCAAGATGCTGAAAATCAATTATTAGAATTGGTCAAAAACAATCAACATTTAATTCATTGAACATGATTCGTTTTGCTACATTAGAAGAAGTTTTACCAATAAGAATTGAAGTTTTAAGAAATGGAAAATTAGAACCCACGGCTCACCATTCAGAAGATCCTTTACCAGAAACTTTTCATATTGCTTATTTAGAGGATAATCAAATTATGGGTGTCGCTTCTTTTCATCCCGTTGGTTTAGCGGAATATGAAGGTTTAGGGTATCAATTAAGAGGTATGGCAGTTAAAAACCATGTTCAAAAAAAAGGTATAGGAAAACAAATTTTAATATTTGGTGAAGAAGAATTAAGAAAAAGAAATGTAAATTATGTTTGGTGTAATGCAAGAGAAAAAGCATTTCCTTTTTATGAAAACATGAATTATCAATTTATTTCCGAAATGTTTGAAGTTCCTATGATTGGTCCGCATAAAAAAATGATCAAATATTTATGAAACCCACTCAAAGTTTGTTAGATAAAATTGAAAATATCATAGAAAAGTCTGGTTTTAAAGTTCGTTATGAAAAAGGGAATTTTAAAGGTGGTTATTGTGTTTTGGAAAACGAATATATTGTAGTCGTGAACAAGTTTTTTCCATTAGAAGGAAAAATTAATACATTAATAGAAGCTCTTGAGGCTTTACCCATTTCATCTGATGTTTTATCTACTGAGGAACAAAAATTATTTTTTCAATTAAGACAACAAAAATTAAAGTTTTGAAAGTAACTATATTAGGAAGTGGAACTTCACAAGGTGTACCTGTAATTACTTGCGAATGTAAAGTGTGTTTATCTCAAAATTATAAAGATAAACGTTTGAGGACCTCTGCATTTTTTGAATATAAAGGGAAATCTATTTCTATAGATGCGGGTCCTGATTTTCGCCAACAAATGTTGGTAAACCAAATCAAAAAATTAGACGCTATTCTACTGACGCATCTTCATAAGGATCATATAGCTGGTTTAGATGATGTTAGAGCCTTTAATTTTAAGCAAAAAAAGCCTATGGAAATTTTTGCTGATGCCCTTACATGCCAACAAGTAAAAAATGAGTTTCCTTATGTTTTTGATGGTACAGATTACCCTGGTATTCCTCAAATGAACTTACATTTAATAAACGACAAACCCTTTATTTATGAGGATATTGAAATCATTCCAATTCCTGTTTTGCACTATAAACTCCCTGTTTTGGGTTTTAGAATTGATAATTTTGCTTACATAACCGACGCAAGTTATATTCCAGATAGTTCATTAGAATTATTAAAAAATTTAGATTTGTTGATAATCAATGCTTTACGTTATGAAAAACATTATTCCCATTTTAATGTAGAAGAAGCAATGCAAATTGTTGAAATTTTAAAGCCTAAAAAAACTTATTTCACTCACATAAGCCATAATTTAGGGCTACATGATGAAGTAGAGGCAACGTTACCACCTCATATTTCTTTAGCTTATGATGGCTTGGTAATAAAAATAGATTAAAAATGAATTTTTCGGAATTATTGGTGAAATGGTATAGCCATAATAAAAGAGAGTTGCCATGGAGAGATATTCAGGACCCTTATAAAATTTGGTTATCAGAAATTATGCTTCAACAAACTCGTATTCAACAAGTTTATGGTTACTATGAAAAATTTATTCAAAAATGGAAAACAATTCAAGAATTAGCAGAAGCAAATGAAGAAGAAGTTTTTAAGGCTTGGGAAGGTTTAGGTTATTATTCAAGAGCAAGAAATTTACATCAAACTGCAAAAACAATTATTCAAAATTATCAAGGAAATTTCCCAAAAACTTATCAAGAGTTACAAAAATTGCCTGGAATAGGGTCTTATACTTCAAGAGCTATTGCTTCATTTGCATTTGGTCAATCAGTAGTTTCTTTAGATGGTAATGGTTTTAGAGTCATTACAAGAATTTTAGATATAGATTTACCCATAAATGTCTCCAAAAATCAAAACACTATACAAATACTTGCTGATAAGTTACTTGAAAATGTAAATTCAAAAGATTTTAATTATGCTTTAATGGATTTAGGAAATTTGATTTGTAAACCTCAAAATCCTTTATGTAATCAATGCCCTGTGCAAAATGTTTGTTTAGCTAATCATCATAAAACCCAAAGTTTAAGACCTGTAAAACTTAAAGATTTAAAAAGATCAGAGGAATATTTGGTTTTTTATTGGATAGAAAATCATCATCAAGTAGCTATTGCTAAAAAAAACCAAAGTTATTGGAAAGGACTTTATACATTTCCATTTGAAAAGTTAGAACCCAATATTTGGAAAGAAATTACTCATCAAGTAATTCATGAAGTTAAACATGTACTTACTCATAAAGATTTGTATATCAAAATTTTAAAATCAGAATATAAAGAAAATGAAAAATTTGAGTGGATTCAAAAAGAGGAAATTTATAAAAAACCTTTCCCAAAACCACTACAAAAGTTTATTGAAGATTTTTTATAAAATACTCCATACGGAAATTACTTATTTACAATAATTTTGGTAATTTTTAGGGGCATATATATTTTCTTTTAGACTGATTGCTTTTTTCCAATCGTTACAAGCCTCTTTCATTTTACCCATTTCATAATAAATAACACCACGAGTATTAAAAGTTATACCATCATTAGGATTTAAGATTAAGGATTTTTGGCAATCTTTAATTGCTTCTTGATGTCTATTCATTTTTAAAAGAACATAAGCTCTATTGGTGTATGCAAGGTAATAATTGGAATTTAATTGAATGGCTTTTGTAAAATCTTCATAAGCAGCCTGCCAGTTTTGTACTTGCGTATGTACAGTACCACGTTGGTTATAGATTTCAGGATTTTCGGGATTTAAAGCTATAGTTTTATTATAATTTTCTAATGCGTCTATGAATTGTTGTAAATGAGTTAAGGAAATAGCTTTTTCGTAGTATGCTTCTACATTAAGAGGATTCATAGATAATACTTCATTATACTGTTGGACGGCTTTTTCATAGTGTTCCATATCATGGTAAATGGTTCCTTTTAAAATCCAAGCTTCTTCATATTTAGGTTCAGCTTGTAAGCAAATATCAATAAAATGTAAAGCAGAATCATACATTTCTATAAGTTGATAAGTCCAAGCCAAATTAAAATAAGCATCAACAAAAGTTGAATCTAAATCAATTACAGTAGCATAATGGTCAAGGGCTTTAGAGAAATTTTTAGTAGCTAAAAATACATTTCCTTTAGAGAAATAAGCAATAGAAGAAAGTGGGTCAAATTTTAAAGCTTTATCTGCATCTAATAAAGCATTTTTGTTATCCCCTAATAAAAAATTTACGCTACTTCTTAAAGCCCAAGCTTCTGAACGATTGGGTTCTATTTGAATAGCTTTTGTAAAAAATTCATAGGCTTTTTTTAAGCTATCAGCTTCGTATAATTCTTTTCCTCTAATTAAAAAATCTTGATAAGTCTGAGCAGAAAGGTTATGCAAAATAATAGATAAAATTAAGCCTAAAATACGAAGCATATTTTACGATTTTACTCTGTTTAAAGTTCTTTTAATTTGTTTGATATGGTGCTTATTATGAACAATAAAAAAATCTAACATATCTTCAATGGTCATATAACCAGAAAATGGGTGTTTGAAAAATGCCTTATTATAAGAGCCTTCAGGAACTTTTTCTATCACTTTCCAAAGTTCTTTACGAGTCATATCCCAAATCATACTTAAATCAGAAAATGATTTAGGAGCAGGAATCTGGCTTACCGCTTTAGGAGCTTTGAATTTGAGGGGTAAACTTAATGCAATTCTCATAATAAAGCCTCTTATTTTGCTTTTAAAATTAACGGGTTTTGCTTGGTCAGCTTTTTCAATTTTATTACGAATATAACCAATAGATAATTGTTCAATCACCATTAAGTGATTACAAATTTCTATCACAGACCATTCATTATCAGAAGGATTTTTTTTAAGTATTTCATTATCAATTCCCTCAGTAATTTTTAAAATATCTTGCCTTAAAAATTCCAAGGTATCAAACTGTGATTTCCATTTTGTTGGGTTTGCCATAAATATAAAATGCGAATTTAAAGACTTTTTTTTGAATTTTTAAAAAATCGTTTCTGATTAAGCTCTTAAAAAAATTTTACGATAATTAATAGAACCCATGTGGAACTTTTTTCTATTGCTTTAAAATAAATAATTATTAGCAATTTCTATTTAACTTTGCGTTTTAGTTTATGGGAAAAATTGTCATCATAACAGGATTAATTTTAAGTATATTCATTTTATTTCTTGGAGGATTAATGTTGGTCAATCCACCAGATAATATGAAAAATAATACGATTTCTCCTAATATTCTTGGAATTTTTTGTGTTTTATATGCAATATTTAGGATTTGGAAGTCGTTTCAAATGTTAAAAAGGCTAAATAACCAAGAAGAAGAATAATGAAATATTTGTCCATCATTTTACTTATCGTAATTGCGGTTTTATCTGCTTGTAAAAAAGAATTTATTACCAAAACTTCTGGTGATTTAGGTTTTAGTACCGATACTGTTAAAATTGACACCATCTTTACTACATTTCCTTCCCCTTCCTATCGTTTGTTTGTTTATAACAAGATGAATTATGCTTTAAAAATTAAAAATATTCAATTAAAAGGAGGAGAAAATTCAGAGTTTGAGTTAGTGATAGATGGAATAAAAGGAAACTCTCAACAAAATGTAATTTTAGAACCCAAAGATTCCATTTATATTTTTGTGAGCTTAAAATCCACAGAAAAAGAAAAAATTGTACAAGATTTCATTGAGTTTGAATTAGAAAATCAAAAAAGCCAAGTGGTATTACAAGCTTTTGTACGTGATGCATATTTTTATCGTGGGGTGGATAGTCTTTATGTTTTTAACTGTAATACTTTTTTAGCAAATGATAAACCCCATATTATTGATGGTTTAGCTTATGTCCCTGAGAATTGTACTTTAACCATTCAAGCTGGTGCTGAAATACGATTTTCTTCTATAAAAAATGAAGATGCTATTCCTATATCTCAGATTTTAGTAGATGGAACCTTATTGGTTGAAGGCAATCCTAATAGTGTAGTTTTATTTGATACATGGAGGTTAGATGAAAATTATAAAGAAGGCTCTGGGCAATGGTTTGGGCTACATTTCTTAAAAAATAGCAAGAATTCAAAAATTCAATACGCTATATTAAAAAATGGTCATATTGGAATCCGTGTTGATTCTATGGCTTTAAATAACAATCCCAAAGTACTAATAGAACAAACAGAAATACGAAATTTCTCTAATTTCGGAATATTGGGCTTAGGCGCCCACAATCAAACTAATACACCTTCTATTAAGGCAGTAAATACATTAATTTATAATTGTGGTCAAAGTAATGTAGGCTTATATTTTGGTGGTAATTATGAATTTGACCATTGTACAATGGTCAATTATTCAGGTGAAATCCGTAGAAGTGAACCCGTCTTGAGTATTTCAGATTATTTAGAGTATGAAGATAACGGACAAGGCGTTAGGGTTTTATATCCATTAAAAGCGAATTTTTCAAGTTGTATCATTTATGGTTCAGAAGAACAAGAATGGAAATCAGATTTTAAAGGAAACCAAGCGGATATTAAATTTGAAAATTGTTTATTGAAAAACAAAACAGATGTCATTGTTCCCGGTAACGATAATATATTGAATCAAGATCCCAAATTTAAAAATCGATTAGAAAGAGATTTTGGGTTAATGGAAGGAAGCCCATGTATTGATAAAGGTAAAGTGAATAGCTCTGTTAATATTGATTTTTATGGCAAACCAAGATTGCAAGTCCCTGATATTGGAGCAATTGAATATATTCCATAAAAAGTTTAACATTTTTTAGAAAGTTTTTTAGAACTACGTATTGAAATACCCATTATTTTTGTATCAGTTTTTTAAACAACTTTAATCAACACACAACAATGAAAAAATTATTTGGTTTATTAATGATTGCAGGATTATTAACAGTTACAGCTTGTAACAAACCTGCTGAGAACAAAACTGAGCAACCAGCTCAAGAACAACCAGCTCAAGAACAGCCAGCTCAAGAACAACAAACTGAGCAAAAAACTGAAGAGCAAAAAACTGGTGAGCAAAAAACTGAAGAGAAAAAAGAAGAGAAAAAGTAATTTTCTTTTTAGTTTCAAAAACGGCTACAGTAATGTAGCCGTTTTTTATTAACAAATTTCTTTAAAGTATTTTGTTTGTGTTGATAGATTTTTATTCATTAAGAATCTAAAAATCAATTTTTTAAACTACCAATCAAACCAAAAGGTAATTAGAATTTATAAAAAAATTAGTTTTGCTAATTAAATGAAAAGAATAGTAGCTGTGCTCGGAGCTTCTGAAAATCCCAATTCTTATAGTAACAAAGCTGTCCGATTACTTAAAAAAAAAGGTTTTGAAATTCTTGCTGTTGGTAAAAACAACGGTATGATTGATGATGTAATTGTTCAAACTCATCTAGAAAACAACCAAAATGTTGATACTATCACTCTTTATTTATCACCTGAAAATCAAAAAAATTATTACTCAATTATTACAAAACTAAAACCCCAAAAAGTAATTTTTAACCCAGGTGCTGAAAATCCTGAACTTCAACAAATTTTAGAAGAAAATCATATTTCTTATGAAAATGCTTGTTCATTGGTGCTTTTAAATCTAAACCAATTTTAAGTAATTATGAAAAAATTTATTTTATTATTTTACACCCTTTTTGTTGCATTATTAATACCTTTAAATGCTCAAAACTTTGATGCATTGAAATCTATTCAAAAAGAATTGGATCAAGACTATGACTATTATGCTAAAGCTGACCCCAAAAATATAGGTGCTAAAAGATTAGCAGGAAAAATAGGTATTTTAGACCAAGGAATAACTGTTCTTATTCAAAAAAAAGATAAAACTACTTTTGAAGATGTAGAAGCTCTCACTGAAGATTTAATCCAAGAAACACAAAAGTATAATACTCAAAGACCCAAAAATACCCAAAAAACTGCAAAAAATTTACTTGCCGAATTAAAAAAATTAGGAAATGAAATGGGTTTTTCTGCTAATAACACCGAGAACAAAGGAAACATAAACTCCAATAAAACTAAAGAAACCCAAAAGGAAAAAGATAAAGAAGAGGTTGTAAAAAATAATCAAACACAATCTGATAGTCAAATTAAAAATCAAGAAGATAAAGTTGAAGATAACTCCCAACAAACAGTTGACAATAATGAGACTACAGAGGAATCAGAAAAACCTTCTAATTATAATAATGTAAAAATTTATGATGAACCCATTCATAATTCTACTGATTTGTCTTTAGTGTATGCAGCTATTGCTCTTTTATTTTTAATGATTATTGTCATGTGGTTTAGCTTGAATAATGCCGTTAAAAAGATTTCACAAGAAATGAGAGCAGGATTGAAAGAACATGACCGTGAAATTGAGGGTTTAGAAAAAATATTACTAAACAGCCAAATGAATGATTCTCGTTTAACAAATTATAAGGAAGATGTAGAAAAACGTTTTGAATCTGTAGAAAGAAGCACTACCATGTTACTAATGGAAGCTGATAAAAGAATGGCTAATATTGAAAATGAAGTCAAACTATTGGATAAAGCCAAATTAGATTTGGTTCAGTTTGAAGCTTTTAAAAATCATTTAGATAATTTTATTACCAAAGAATATTTTGATTTGTCTTTAAATAGTCTTCAAGAAAAAATCAAAAACACAGAAAGTTCTTTAAAAACCACAGCCATTATTAACAGTGTAATAACATCTAAACTTACTAACCACTATGATGAAAATAAAATCAAAATTATAGATTCTCTTGAAGAATTTAAACGCAAAACCTCATATCAATCTTTAAAAGAGCTTATAGAATCACAATTACCTTTATTACATATTTCCAAAACATTAGAGGATTGTAATATAACAGCTATAGCCAAAATTGTTCAATTAGGATTTATTGCCTCCTATAATGAAAATTTAGTAAGTGCGTATGAAAAACTTACCAATGCTCTTAGATTGGAGAGTATAGATATTGATGATATGTTAATTGGACGTATGGCTTTATCAGAATTTAATGCAGAAAATATTAAAGTTGAGGAGTATTTATCAAGCAATCGTTTTAGAAATTCGGATTATCCCAATTTTATTGCCGCTAAGTATGAAATAGAAAATAGCCCAATTTTTTCAACTGCAATTGCAAATACAGTTTTGTTTATTTTATATCCAACGGTTTACAGTAGTCGTCAAGGAACTAAACAAGTAATAAAAAAAGGGGAATACGTAATTAAAGGGTAAAAATACAATTTTGAGGCAATCTACTGAATAAAAGTGGAACAGAGATGATTTGCATTATTGCAAATTTATAAGTTTTTATTTGTCCCAAAAAACTTATAAATTTGCAAAAACATTATGAAGAAAAAAATTGCACTGGGCTTTTTAGTATTTTTTAGCATTTCTTTACAAGAAGCATTTTCATGGGGGTTTTGGGCACATCCCAGAATCAATAGAATGGCAGTTTTTTGTTTACCTGAAGGAATGTTTGCATTTTATAAAGCAAATATTGAGTTTTTATCTCGACATGCCGTAAAACCTGATGAAAGAAGATATGCAGTAGATTTTGAAGCCCCTCGTCATTATATCGATTTAGACCATTACGGAACTTTACCTTTTTCTGATTTTCCAAGAAAATGGGACGATGCTGTTAAAAAATATACAGAAGACACCTTAGTTGCTTATGGCATTGTGCCTTGGCACGTACAAAAAGAATATTATCGTTTAGTCAAAGCTTTTAAAAATAAAGATTTAGAGAATATACTTAAAATTTCCGCTGAATTGGGTCACTATATTGCAGACGCTCATGTTCCTTTACATACATCAGAAAATTATAATGGTCAAATGACAGGTCAGAAAGGTATTCATGGATTTTGGGAATCCCGTTTGCCTGAGCTTTTTGGTGAAAATTATGATTATTTTTTGGGTCAAGCATATTACACAAAAAATCCTTTAGATGAAATTTGGAAAGTAGTGATTGAAAGTCATTCTGCTTTGGATTCAGTACTTAAGTTTGAAAAAGAATTAACGAAACAATTTCCTGAAGATGTTAAATATGGATATGAAAATCGTAATAATGTTTTAGTGAGAAGCTATTCACAACCTTTTGCAAAAGCCTACCATGAAAAATTAGCGGGTCAAGTAGAAAGAAGGTTGAGGATGTCTATTTTAAGGGTTGCGGCTTTTTGGTATAGTGCATGGGTAGATGCAGGGCAACCGAATTTAGATGAATTTGCTAACCAAAAAATTGAAATCAATGAAGAAAGATTTGATAAATTATTAAAGAACTTTATTGATCGTGAGGCTCATTTGATACCTATACTAGAACAATTCTGGGGTTGTTGCCAAGGAGAAGCACCTAATTATGCTTTCTATTTAGATCGTATTCAAAAAGCTTCCCTTTGGGAAAAACCTTATATATTAATTGAAAGCTTATTATTTACTGAATCCTACCACGAGAAAAACCAAAATCATAAACACTCACGACGAAGTTGTAAAAATTATCATCATTAAAAAATTTAAAATATGCCAAAGAAAAAAACATGGGTTGAAAAATTTCATATAAACAAAGAACCTATTGTAAAACCATTAGAAAAAACGTGGGGAAAAAATTCTGAAGGTTCATTAATGCTTATAGCAACCCCCCAAATAATTGAAAATTATGTAAAAAAAATTGAATTAGGCAAAACTCTTGATATTAGCCATTTAAGAGAGATTCTAGCCAAAGATTATAAAGCTGATTTTACATGCCCTTTAACTACAGGAATTTTTTTAAGAATTATGGCAGAAGCAAATTATGAGAAATTACAAAATGGTACACCATTAAATGAAATTGCTCCTTTCTGGAGAATAATTTCACCCAAGAGCCCATTAGCGAAAAAACTTACCTTTGGTAAAGAATTTTTAATAGAAATGTTGAATCATGATAATAATCAAATAAAATAACATGATTAAGTTTACTTATACAATTTTATATGTTCAAAATGTTGAAAAAAGTATTCATTTTTACGAAAATGGTTTAGGATTAAAACGCAAATTTATACATCCAGAAAATCTTTACGGTGAGTTAATTACAGGAGAAACAATTTTAGCCTTTGCAAGTATAGAAACTGCTTCTTCAAATTTAAAAGATGGCTTTGTTCAAAGTAAAGTTTCAGAAAAACCTTTTGGTATTGAAATTGGCTTTACTACACAGAAAGTAGAAGAAACTATTCAAAACGCTATAAAGCACGGCGCTATTTTAGTCGAAGAACCAAAAACTAAGCCATGGGGTCAAATTGTTGGGTATGTACGTGATATTGATGGATTTTTAATTGAAATATGCTCTCCGATGGAATAATTCATTAAACAATTCCTTTCATCATTTTTTCTTGAAACAATGTTTTAAATTCATGAATCCCATTAAGTTCTAATGACCACTCCGCCGCTAAAATTGCACCCAAAGCAAAAGCTTCACGATTATGGGCATCATGTGAAATTTCTATTAAATCCATCTTTGAGGAGTAGCCCACTAAATGTTTACCTATAATTTCCCCGCTTCTTGTAGAACTTATTGTTATTTCATTAGGCTGAGGGTTTCTTTCTGATAAACTAGAAGAAATTTCATTTTTTCTATCTAAGAATTCAATGATTTGATGGGCTAAAGTTAATGCTGTTCCACTTGGAGCATCTTTTTTCTGATTATGATGCCTTTCCTCAATAAATACATCATATTCTGGGAAACGATTCATGATTTTTGATAAAAGTTCATTCATCAAAAAGAAAATATTGACACCAATACTAAAATTGGTACCATAAATTAATGAACTCTTATGAATTTTTACCCATTCTTCAATTTCTTTAAGATGGGTGTACCAACCCGTTGTTCCAATTACAACAGGTATTCCCAAGGGAATAATATTAGACAAATTTTTTCGTACTTCAACGGGAGTTGTAAACTCAATAATTACATCTGTATTTTCCTTGTTAATCTCTTGAATTTCTGTATAATTATCAACATCAATAATTTTTGAAATGGTATGACCTTTTAAAAGAAGATTTTTTTCAATCATCTTTCCCATTTTTCCATAACCAATTAAAGCAACACGCATAAATCTGAAATTTTTTCAAAAATAGAAAAAAACGGGAATTACAAAACTTTTTTCAAAAAATTCATTACATTTTCACGCATAAATTTGCTAACAATTTTATAAGGAGTTAAACCAGAATCTTTAAATTTATCATAATTCATTTCAAAAAATGTAACCAAATCTAATTCAAGATTGGGATAGTCTCTTACTGATGTACAACTATAAATGGGTTCAATAAGACCATCAAAATCTGAACCTAAAGAAACGGAGTCAAATGCCTTAGAGGGTTCAACACCATTTTTGGTAAGAACGTCATAAATATGTTCCAATTGATGGTAAACCAATAAAGATTGATTGAGTTTTTCTTTCATGAATTTTGCTAACATTTTTTCTCCAGTTAATACTCTTCTATCCATAATCACACCCATTAAACCCCCTAATTGATGAATAGCAAGAATATCATCATCATGAAAATTAATATCCCATGGATTAAATTTATCGCTTTTTAGGCGTTCAGTACTTTTGTCTTCTTTAACCACTAATTGGTTATTGATGACATTTGTTTCTCTTCCACTAACTGCAAAATGACTTGCAACAATAGGAAATTGATATTCTTTGGATAAATGATAAATTTGATGTCTAGTTACTGCATCACAATGTTTTAAATCTACAACAATTTTGTTTTGAAAACATTTTTGAACAAAATAATTACCTAAAAAAGTTAATCCACGGTATTCTCCCAAAAAACCTAATGTACTAATCGGGTTTTTAATAATTTTTTTAATTCCATTAAGTTCTACAGCTTTTGGCATTGAGCTTAAGTAATTGAAAACAAAATGATTAAGAGTTAAAAATTTAAAGTGATTATTTTTAAACCATGCTAAACGTTCATCAATTAAATCAATAGAAGGAATTTCTGGAAGTTCATATTTAGAATTATTGGTAAAATTTTCAGCATATTCAAAACCTAAACAGTGAGCCCCTTCAATAGAAAGAAGAATAGCAATTTTGTTTTTATCCTTTAAGGTTTCTTCAATTTGAGAATAATTTTGAATAAAAACCAATTCTTTGGATTTATCAGGAGAAAATTGGTGACTTTTTAAATATTCAAATTCTTGTTGCAAGATTGTAAAAGGTCTTAATGCATTAATTTCACGAAGTTTTTTGACATCTAGATTAAGAACCCTAGCCATAATAGCAGGCTGAGTAAAAATTTTAGAAAGTAAAAACCTTTCTAAAACTGTAATATAATGGCAAACCAACCTTGTATTTGAAGAAATTAGAGCATTAAAATTTGCTCTAGAAAATTGGGTGGTTCTACTATAAATTTTTGAAGTATCCTCTGTTGTATAATCATTCCAAGGATCATTAATATTATTAGCCATAAAGGGCTTTAAAGTTGGGTGTATATGCAAATCTGCATAAATTTGAGTGGAATTCATAGAAATGTTAAAATTTTTTACGAATAAAAACTAAAATAATCTGCTGGTCTTAAATTAAAAAATGAAAAAGCGGTTTTCCAAAAAATTTGTTCTTTTTGTTGTTCATTCACTAAAGAAGTATTTTCTAAAAATTTACCATGTTCTAGATCACCCAAAGGAAATGGATAATCTGTACCATAAGCAATTTTATCAGAACCCACAGAATCAATTAAATATTTTAATGCAACATCATCATGAGTAATTCCATCAATCCAAAAAGACTTTAAATATTCCTTAGGAGGTTTAGAAATATTCTTAGCACAAAGGTCAGGTCTAGCTAAAAACCCATGATTAATTCTTCCGATAGTATAAATAAAGGAACCGCCGCCATGGGCAAATAAAACTTTCAATTTAGGAAACTTTTCAAAGATACCCCCAAAAACCATATAACAAATTGCACGTGCAGTTTCAGCAGGCATACCCACTAACCATGGTAAAAAATAATCAGGGATAAGTTCTTTACCCATAATATCCCATGGATGAACCAAAATAGGAACCCCTAAACTTTGAGCGGCTTCCCAAAATGGATAAAAATCAGGGTGATCTAGATTTTTTTGATTCACATTGGTTCCAATTTCTACGCCTTTTAAATTTAAAGATGTCATACATCTTTCCATTTCTTGAATAGCTAAAGAAATATCTTGCATAGGTAAAGTTCCCAAGCCAACCAATCTTTTAGAATGTTGGTTTTGAACTTCAGCAATAAAATCATTATAAAATTGGCACCAATATAAAGCATCTTGAGGTTTCGCCCAATAGTAAAACAAAACAGGAATATTGGATAAAACCATTACATTTACACGATGCTCGTTCATGTCTTTGATAATCAGAGAAGGATCATAGCAATTTTGTTGAACTTTACGAAAAAATGTACCATCATCTTTCACCATATCAACAGAACCATCTTTTTGATAGTGCAAATCAATAAAACCGCCGTAACCAAATTTATCTTTTAAACTTTGCCATTTTGGAGGCATAATATGACCATGAACATCAACTTTAAACTTAGGTGTCATTGAGTAGGAATAATCATACAAATTTAAGTACTCAAATTAGGATTTTCCAAATTGTTTTTTAATTTTTAGCAAATTACTTATTTAGAAAAAAGCTTAATACAAAATATGATTTAAAATTTGTGCAATGGAATCATCAATCCAATATAACAAAACGGAAGGGAAAATTCCTGGAATAATAATGAGTGTAGTTAATAAAATAAACCAGAACCATTCTATGGGTTTTAAATCGTAAAGTTTATCTTTCCAGTTATCATCTAATAAATGTAGGTTACCCATCCATACTCTTTGGAAGTTTTTAATAAAATAAACAGCTGAAAAAAATACTCCTAAAACAGCTAAAATTGAAACCCAAATAGGAATTGGATACAAAGAATCATAAGCCGCAAAACTGCCCATAAATACTAATATTTCAGCTATAAAGCTACTCATTACTGGTAAACCTAATCCTGCAAAAAATGCAACAATTACAAAAAATGTATAATGAGGCATTAACTTCCATATTCCTTGAAAATGTTCAATATTTCTACTATGGGTACGATCATAAATAACTCCAATAATCAAAAACAACATAGAGGAAATCATTCCATGGCTAAATAACTGAAAAATAGCACCATTCCAACCAGCAACTTGCATACTTGCTAGACCCAATAATACATAACCCATGTGGGAAACAGATGAATAAGCAACCATTCTTTTCAAATCTGTTTGAGCAATAGCAACAAATGCTCCATATAAAACCGATATTACACCCATAATAGCAATAAAAATTTGAAATTGTGCTAGCATTTCAGGAAATAAACCCACAGCAATTCTAAAAATTCCGTATCCACCAACTTTTAATAATACACCTGCCAAAATAACAGAAATAGGAGTAGGAGCTTCTACGTGTGCATCAGGCAACCAAGTGTGTAGTGGAACTACAGGTAATTTAATAAAAAATCCAAATAATAATACACCAAATGCTAATGCTCTTGCTGATATTCCTAACAAAATACCATCATTGGAAAATACTGAGCCCGGTATAATATTACTTTTATCCGCCATAGGTAAAAAACTAAAAGTATGAACCATTTTATCAGATGTAATAAGATTTTCTGATAACAAATGTTGTACTTTGTCTAAAATGGTAGGATTAAATTGCTGAATATCTGTAATTAATTGAACTTGAACAGCTGTAGGTGCTGGGTCAATTACACTAAAAAACATTCCTACCATGACTAAAATCATAAAAATAGAACCCAGTAAAGTATAAAGAAAGAATTTAATGGCAGCGTATTCTCTTCTATCACTTCCCCAAATACCAATTAAAAGAAACATAGGAAGCAACATAAATTCGTAAAAAATAAAGAAAAGCAAAAAATCTAATGCCACAAAACAACCCAGGGTTGCGGTATTGAGTAACAACAGCAAACTAAAATAGGTTTTAGGGTATTTTTCAATGGATTTAGAGGCTAAAGAAGCAATAAAAAATACTATATTGGAAAGCAAAACCATTAAAATATTTAATCCATCAAGCCCAACTAAATAATTCGTTTGTAGAATACCCAAAGAACCTAAATTCGCATAAATCCAAGGAATTTTTTCTAAAATAGGAAAAGAATTTTGAACATTTAGCGAATAACTTGGAAAAATAAAAAGAATTGATATAAGTAACTGCAATAATGCAACCAATGAAGATAACCACCAACCATTTTGTTTTTTAGTGAAAATGAGTACTGGAATGAAAATTAATGGCAAAAAAATGCTAATTGTTAATGGATAAATCATATTTTAGAAACGCAAAATTCTTGGGTTTTTTCTTTAAACGCAAATTTATGTTTTTCGTTTAAAGAAAATTCTTAGAGATAAAAATAAGAACCCTTTATTTTATTCCTCCAAACTGATTTTTGAATAAAATTGTTGCAATTAAATAGGGTTTTTTTATAACTTGCGAAAGTTTTTATTATGGAAAATCCCATTATTCAAGATATACTTACGGGTAAAAAACCCAAACCTTTAGCTTTAATTGTTGATGATGAAAAAATTATTTTAGATTCTTTTTCTGACTTACTAAGATCTACAATCGGAAAACTCTATAATATTTATGCAGCATCTTCTGGCGATGAAGCTTTAGGAATCATCAAAGATTTTGTTGCCCAAAATAGAGCAGTAGGTTTAATTATATCTGACCAAATAATGCCCGGCATGAAAGGTGATGATTTCCTAATTGAAGCTCATAAAATTGTTCCTGATGCTGTAAAAATTATGCTAACTGGACAAGCTGAGGGTATTAATGTTGGGAAAGCCTTGAATTATGCAAATTTATACCGTTACCTCCACAAAACCGCTAATGACCAATTAGATATTCAAAGAACTATTGAAGAAGCCTCAAAATCTTTCTTCAATCATTTAATTATTGCTCACCAACAAAATACACTTAAAACCTTACACGATACTTCATTACAATTAGCTTCCTCTAAAAACTATAAATCCTTGTTCCAAAATTTTTTGGAGAATTTACAACCCTTTATCCAATTTTTACATTTTCGTATTATTCAACTTCATCATGAACAACATGTTTTAGTTGCTGAATCAAAACAAGGTAATCACTCCATTTTGGATAACCCCTTAGAAGCAAATTTTTTACCCAAAGAATTATGGTCTTCTAAAACCTTAGTAACCAACCAACAGTTCAATTCTGTTGCATTAGAAGCAAAATCTTGGATTTTCTATCCTATTTTAGATTCGGACAATAACCTCAAAGCCTATTTTTTTATTGAGCATAATACTCCTAACTTTTATTCCTTAGAAGAACTCCAGAACTTTATGACCCTAGCATCACAATTTAGTATCGCTTATGAAAATATCAGCTTTATTGATATATTGGAAGAAAAAATTCAAGTTAGAACCCAACACCTAACAGAAACCTTAGAGCAGTTAATGGCTGTCAATTCTCATAAGGATAAAATGATACAAATTGTTTCTCATGACGTTCGTTCACCAATCTCTGGAGTTGCCGAATTAGCAAGCTTTTTAATGAATCCTGCTACTGCTGAAGATAAAGAAAAAGTTATGCGTTATGCGAAATTAATCAACCAAGAAGCAAATAATGTCGTAAAATTTGTATCCGATATTTTAGACTTATCCAAATTAGAATCAGGTACTATTTTGGTAAACAAAGAAAAAGCTTCATTGACCAAATTTTTAAAAGAAATTGCATTGCGTTTTGAGCCTCAATCAATCACTAAACAAATTGCTTTAGTAACCAACTTAAATGAAGAAATTGAATGTCATTTTGATAATAGCAAATTACAAATGGCTGTTTCAAACATTTTAAGCAATGCTTTTAAGTTTACAACCAAATCGGGCAAGGTTACAATCAACTTATCTAAAGATAATCATTTTGCTAAAATTTCAATATCCGATACTGGAATTGGAATTCCTAAAGAAGATTTACCCAAAATATTTGAAAAATTTGGTGTGAAACAAAGAAAGGGTACAGGTGGAGAAAAAGGCACAGGCTTAGGCATGAGTATTGCATGGCAAGTAGTTCAATTGCATGGTGGTACTATTGAAGTACAATCAGAAGTGGGTCAAGGAACAACATTTACCATTTTTATACCCTTAGAAAACTAAATAAAGCATAATTTTTGGGGCGTGCCCCCTCGCTGACGCTTCGGGGTCGGGCTGCTCAGGGCTTCGCTATTCGCTTCGGCAATCCTTTTTTCACTTTTTTCAAAAGTGAAAAAAGGCAGTGCCACTTCGTGCCCTTCACATCCCTCACGCATAATCTGCAATAATTTGCATTCCTTATCATTTTTTATTTGTTTGCTTAAAATACCCTTTTCTTTTAAAAAAATTTCTAATTTTACGGTTCTAATCGCAAACAATGTATAAAGACCCTGTTTTTTCGTTAATACAAAAAGAATTTCAAAGACAAAATGAAGGTATTGAACTTATCGCATCAGAAAATTTTGTAAGTCAGGCTGTTTTAGATGCCATGGGTTCTTGTTTAACCAATAAATACGCCGAAGGATTACCTGGAAAACGTTATTATGGCGGTTGTCAAGTGGTAGATGAAGTCGAAAATTTGGCTATAGAACGTTTAAAACAATTATTTAAAGCTAGTTGGGTAAATGTTCAGCCCCATTCTGGCGCACAAGCCAACGCATCAGTAATGTTAGCAGTATTAAAACCAGGAGATAAAATCTTAGGATTAAATCTGGCTCATGGTGGGCATTTAACACATGGCTCTCCTGTAAATTTCTCAGGGAAAATTTATGTCCCCTTATTTTATGGAGTTAGAGAGGATACAGGCTTAGTGGATTATGACCAAATGGAAAAAATCGCCAAAGAAGAAAAACCGAAACTTATCATTTGCGGAGCAAGTTCTTATTCAAGAGATTGGGATTATCAAAGAATTAGAGCCATAGCCGACGAAATAGGAGCATTAGTATTAGCCGATATTGCACACCCCGCTGGTTTAATTGCTACAGGACTACTCAATGACGCTCTAGAATATTGCCATATTGTTACTAGTACTACCCACAAAACTTTAAGAGGTCCACGCGGCGGAATTATAATGCTAAGACACGATATCCCCAATCCTATGGAAGAAAAAACTCCTAAAGGCGAAATCAAAATGCTAAGCCAGGTATTAGACGGAGCCGTTTTTCCAGGTACACAAGGAGGTCCCCTAGAACATGTAATCGCGGCAAAAGCCGTTGTCTTTGGAGAAGCCCTTCAACCAGAATACAAAACCTATTGCCAACAAATTATTAAAAATGCTCAGGTACTTGCGAATGCCTTAACCGAAAAAGGTTATAAAATTATCTCAGGTGGAACCGATAACCACTTGATGTTAATAGATTTGCGTAATAAAAATACTACGGGAAAAGCCGCAGAACAAGCCTTAGTCCAAGCAGACATCACCGCTAATAAAAATATGGTTCCTTTTGATACACAAAGCCCTTTTATTACATCAGGAATTCGTTTAGGTACTGCCGCTATTACTACAAGAGGACTCAAAGAAAAAGAAATGAATCTAATCGCTAACTGGATTGACCAAGTAATTAATCATTCTTCAGATGAAAAAGTAATTGCTAAAGTAAAAAATGAAATTCATGAGCTTATGAAGCAATTTCCTTTACCCTATACTAGACCATGAGTATATTTAGAAAAAAAACTATCTCTCAAATACTGCAAGATGTAGAAAATACACAGGAGGGTCATGGTTTAAAAAGGGATTTAAGTGTTTTGGATTTGACTTCTTTGGGGATAGCAGGAATTATAGGAGCGGGAATTTTTGCTACTATAGGAAATGCTTCCGCAGATGGAGGACCAGGAGTAGTCTTTTTATTTATTTTTACAGCTATTGCGAGTGCTTTTTCTGCTTTATGCTACGCAGAATTTGCTTCTATGGTTCCTATTGCAGGCTCGGCTTATACTTATGCTTATGCTACTTTCGGTGAAATTATTGCGTGGATTATCGGCTGGGCATTACTTGTAGAATATGCTATCGGAAATATTGCCGTTGCTATTTCGTGGTCTGATTATTTTACGGCACTGCTACACTCGGGCGGATTAAAAATCCCTGAATTTTTTACCGTTGATTATTTATCGGCTGCTCGTTATTTTACAGAAGTAGAAAACCTCCTCAAAGAAGGAAAAAATTTAGCAGATATTGATGCTTATCTACTTGAAGGTTATAATGCATGGAAAAATGCACCGCAAATCGGAGGTTTAAGAATTATTTGTGATTTACCTGCTTTAGCTATTGTTGCGATTATCACTTATTTGGTTTACAAAGGTATTCAAGAATCCAAAAAAGCGAGCAACCTCATGGTAGCTTTAAAAATCTCCGTAGTACTTATGGTCATTATAGTAGGAGCTTTTTATGTAGATTTGAAAAATTGGAATCCCTTTTTTCCCAATGGAATATCTGGCGTCTTGAAAGGAGTTTCTGCGGTATTTTTTGCCTACATTGGATTTGATACTTTAAGCACTGCAGCTGAAGAATGTAAGAATCCTCAAAGAGACCTGCCAAGAGCCATGATTTATTCTTTAATTATTTGCACCATCTTATACATTTTTATTGCCTTAGTTTTAACAGGAATGGTTCCTTATGAAAAATTAAGAGTAGGAGACCCGTTAAGTTTTGTTTTTGAACAAGTCCATTTAGAATGGATAGCGAAAATTGTATCAGTTTCAGCAGTAGTCGCTATGGCAGGTGTGCTATTAGTCTTTCAAATGGGGCAACCTCGTATCTGGATGTCCATGAGTAGAGACGGTTTATTACCCCCTATCTTTGGAAAAATCAACCCCAAAACTCAAACTCCAGGATTTTCTACTATCTTAACAGGCTTCGTCGTAGGAGTCCCTGCCCTATTTATGAACTTAACAGAGGTTACTGACCTAACTAGTATCGGTACTTTGTTCGCTTTTGTACTGGTTTGCGGAGGAATTTTAGTTTTACAACTCAAAAATGAACAATACGAATCCAAATTCAAAGTACCTTATATCAATTCACAGTGGATTTTTACGCCATTAATGTTAATTATTCTGTTTCTTGTATATCAAAATCATTCAGAAGGATTTTTAGAACCTTTTAAAAATTGGCATGTCCCTACTTATCTTTTCTTTTTATTGCTTATTGCTTTGTTTTACTTAACTTTTCGCTACAAACTCTCTTTAATTCCTGTTTTGGGAATTACTTCTTGTTTTTATTTAATGACCCATATATCCACCAAAAATTGGGTTTATTTCTTTGGTTGGCTTATTTTAGGGCTTGTATTTTATTTTAGTTATGGAATTAAAAACTCAAAACTCAAAAGTGTTAATGAATAAAAAAAATCCATACTTTAAGCGCGAAATATTTCTATAAAAATTTTGTAAATAGCAAAAAACTACATATCTTTGCAGTGTAGATAAAAGGATTTGAGCGTGGAACACTTTAATGAACATCGTGAAGTTTATTCACAAAAGGTAAGAGCAGGTAAAAGGACTTATATTTTTGATGTCCGTACTACAAAGGGTAATGATTATTATATTACAATTACAGAAAGAAAAAGAAGGTTAGGTGGCGACGGTTTCCATAAAAACAAAATATTTCTATACAAAGAAGATTTTAATAAGTTTTTAAATTCTCTTACTGAGGTAATCAATCATGTTAAAACGGAGTTAATCCCTGATTATGATTTTGATGAGTTTGATAAAAGAAGTAACGAAGAAGAATTTGATCTTTGGGACGAAGAATAGTTTATCTAAAAATTTGAAGTAAAAATTTATTATATTTTTGAGAAAAACTACATTACTAATAAGAAAATTTTTATTAGAAATGTAGTTTTATTTTTTTACCATTTTAGGATTTCGCTTTTAAAAAAAGAATCAATACCGATTAAGTATTCTTGTGTGTTACGAGCATGAGCGAGCATTCTGGCGGTAAACTTTAATGCAGGTTCCATAGGCGTTTTGTTGGCATCCACGAATAGTTTTTTTATCACTCCAATCCCACCACCTGCAATTTTATCCATAATTTTTTCAATTTCGTCATAAGCAAGATTCCCAAAACTCTGTGTAGGAAATAATTTATAAATCAAATTCAAATCATAGGCTTGTTTTGCGGTGATGTTTTCCGTTGAATAAATAAGTTGTTTGAGTTTGGCTTGTCCGATATGGTTAATGAGAATAGAAAAAGCCATTACCGGTAAAAAACCTCTTTTGAGTTCAGGTAAACCAAAAGTAGCATTTTCAGAAGCAATTACTAAATCACAACTTTGGGCTAATGCCCAACCATATCCCAAAGCATATCCTTCAACCAAAGCTATTACTAACTTACTATTTTTTTGAATATCAATGAGTAAATCAGCTGAGAATTCAGTATCATATTTATTTTCTTCTAAACCAAATTCACGAAGTTTATATAAATAATTCAAGTCTGTACCAGAACAAAAAAATTTAGTATCACCTTTGATAACAATTACACGAACATCAGATAGTTTTTCTGAATATTCTAAAGCATCACGAATTTCCTTAGCCGTTAAATAATCAATTGAATTGCCTGATTCTGGTCTTTTTAATGAAATAGTGGCAACTCTTTTATCAATATTATAATGAATGGTTTTGTATTCTGCCATAAGAATTTTTTATAGTTTGATAATTTTTTGATAATGATTTTGATATTTTGTTTGAATTTTTAATATATAAACACCAGATTGCCAGTTTTTTGTATTTAAGCTTTGCGTGGAATCAGAAAATAAAACACTCTGTATTTCTATCCCTTGAATATCTAGAACGGTAATTACTGCTGGAGAATTGTTGAGTTGAATTTTTATTTCGTCTTGAAAAGGATTAGGGTAAACTGTGATAGAAGAACTCAATGTATTTTGCAAGGAAGAGGTTAAACTAGAAACTTGGATATCATCTAAATAAAGCATATTTCCCCCATTAAATTTATTCATAAAATAAATTTGTATCGTTTGATTAGCAAAGGGGCTTAGGTCAATGATTTCGTTTCGCCATAGATGATTAGGAAAAGCCACGAAGGGGTCAGCCCATGGGGCATCTGTAGCGAGGTCTGCCCCGCCTTTTGTCCAAACAGGAAGCCAACCTCCACAATTCGCATTTACCATTACATAGAGTGTATCACTCAAAATTAAGGGATAGCCATTTTGCATATCCAATTGTGTATACGCTAAATTAAAAGATAAATGAGGATTAGAAATACCTTGTAAATTGATATAAGGCGTTGCTAAAATATCTACTTGACCATAAGTAGAATACCCAAAATTATTCATTCTTGCACTTCTTGCACTTTGTCCAAAACCACCTTTTAATTTAAAATGTTTAAACGTAATTGAATCTTCTGGATTGAATCTATCATAATTAATAACATTCCAACCTAATGGTGGAAACTGATTTCCTTCAAAACCTTCAAAAAATGGAGCATTAAAAGTATTTGCTATAACATCTTCAATTTCAATAATATCATTCAAAATTAAAGTATCCGAATCCGTTAAATTATGAACAATCAATTGAACAGAATATTTTCCGGGTGTGGATAAAGAAAAATTAGGAAATTGGGTATTAAAAGTTTGGGAAAAATTTGAGTTAAAAACAGTCCAGTTCCAATCGGAAGGCTCACCTCTGGAATAATCTAAAAGGGTAAAACTAGATCCAGGGCATCCTAATAGATTGGTTACCCAAAAAGAAGCTTTAGGCTTTTTATATTTTCCTGTGCCTGTCATCATCAAATTGGAATTAGAGATTAAGGTACTTCTGTAAGTGATTAAAGCGGCGTGCATTTCTTGTTTTTGCCCATCGGTAAACATATCTGCCACGAAGTCACTGGCGTAATCCATATAATTACGGACTTGGTCAGGTAAGTCTTGCCCTACATCATTATTACAGCTGTTAATGCGTTTTACAGAGCCATAATTAGGGCTATCTGCGGGCGGGGTATCATCAATACCATCTCCAGAAAAGCAACCACCATCAAAAGTGTGAGGCAAGTTCAAATAATGACCTATTTCATGAGTAAGTGTTCGGCTGTAATTATTATCACCAAAATAAAATCCTTGTGGGTAAATTTCTTTTGAGCCTAAACAATCTGCACGAATAACAATTCCATCTAAATTAGCAGGTGCCCCAGGGTAATAAGCATATCCAAGAACTGTACCGCCGCTACTTCCTCCGCCAATTTCTTTTACTATCCATATATTCAGATATCGTTCTGTATCCCAAATAATTATTTGTTTTAAATTATCGTCATTATCCATGCTGTGGTTTGTTAAGGAAGATTGGGTATAGGTTACGCCTGTACTAGGAAAGCCGTTAGGGTCCATCGTAGCTAAAGAGAACTCTATTTCCGTGTCTACTCCCATACTACCGCCCCTAGTACCGTATTGCCTTCTAAAATCTCTATTTATCGCTTCAATAGCCGATTCACATTGAGCAATACTAATTTTTTCAGGTCCGTTGTTATGGATAACATGAAAAACGACGGGAATAATTTTTTTGCCACTCATCGTTTTTTGATGAAATAAGTGGTGTATCGGCTGATGATTCTGTTTTAAGTATTGATGACCACATTTTTCTTGGGAATATAAACTTTGAAAAAGCAATACTATAGAATAGATAATAAAAAAATAACTCACTTTTATAAAAAAAATTCTCACAAAAATACAATAAAATTTGTTTTTTCATAACTTTCACTATTAAAAAATTGCAATAATTAGTTTATCAGAAAAGATATGAATGATTTTAAAATTAGAATTTACCAAATTATTTTGATTTGCTAATTGAATTCCATTAAGTTTTTTACAAACTTTGCATTCCTTTTAAATATAGGGAAATGTTCAATCTTATATTTAATAAACATCTCAATAAATATATGCCAAGAGAACAATTTGACTCTCCCAAAAATAAAGCCATTGGCTTTCTAATTTTCCTAATGGTTGAAAAAAAATTTTATTTAGGAATTTTTCTTATCTTTTACAATTGCAATCTATATTCCCAAATCTTAAATCATATTTCGTTTTCTGGGAGCAAAGGTGCAATTCTGGAACACACCAAAAAACTTAGCCATTTAGTAGAAAAAAGACCCTATTTTTTTGAAATTGCATTTTCTAAAACTTCTGATGGTCATCAATTATGGCATCATGAAAATCAATTTCCTAATTATGGTTTACTCATCAATTATCAAAATCTAGGTAACCCCAAACGGTTAGGTTCAGCTTTGGCTACTTCTATATTTTTTGAATTAAATCTTCATAAACCGCAAAAAATGTTCAATATGAAGCTTCGTTTTGCAGGTGGCTTTGCATATTTAACTAAACGATTTGATTTACTTGAAAATCATAAAAATATTGCTTTAAGTTCAAATGTAAATGCTTTTGTAGCTTTTCGTTGGTCATTGTTGATTCCATTGAGTGCTAATCTTATTTTAATTCCCAATTTACAACTTTCGCATGTAAGCAATGGTCGCTACAAAGTTCCTAATTTGGGTATTAATACCATTTATCCTAATATCTGTTTACAATATCAGATACAAAAAACAGAAAGCAAAATGGTTACAGATAGTAGTTACCAAAAAACTTCTAAAAATGAAGTATATATTTGGTTGGGATATGGAAGAAATCAGGAATACCCACCTGGGAATAAGTCTTTTTCCAATTATACCCTTTCTGGTACTTATTATTGGAATATAAAAAATCGCCATCAATTAGGAGTTGGATTAGATATATATCAAGAACCTTCTTTAAATATTAGAACACAAGATCTTGAACTTGTAACCAATTATTATTTTAAAAATGGTTTTTCGGGAGGCATTAAAATGGCGTACTCATTTAATTATGGTAGATGGGTTTTGCCTTTAGAGTATGGTTATTATTTATTTTCTGGTGTGAATCAATTTCCCAATGGAATGCACTTTCATAGAATTGGTTTAAGATATTATCATAAAAAACATTGGGTAACTAGTTTTACATTAAAAAGTCATTTTGCAGTTGCTTATCATTTTGATTTGGGTTTGGGATATAGGATTATGGTTAGAAAAAAAGAATCTTAACAGAATGATGCAAAGCATCATGATTGCGTGAGGGATGTGAAGGGTTTAGCACTGCCTTTTTTCATTTTTGAAAAAAGTGAAAAAAGGATTGCTGGAACGAAGTGGAACCCGAAGCAGCCCGACCCGAATGCGTAGCAAGAGGGGCACGCCCAAAAACATTTTTATTTAATCATTTCCTCTGATGATACCATTCTTCTACGGCATCCACAAAGTTTGTACAAGCATTTTCATGATAGGGAAAGTATAAGGAGGGTTCTATAAGTTCTAATTCCATAATTTTCCAATTATCTTGATAATGAACAAAATCAAAACGAGCATATAAAAGTGTACCAAACTTTTGGTTTAAGAAACTTGAAATACTGTTTGCAAAATTTATTAAAGTTGTTGATGGTTCAAATGCAGAAATTAAACCTCCGTGTTCTTCTTGAACTCTAAAATCTCCTAACTTGGGTTTTTTAATAACAGCATGAGAATATTTGCCATTAAAATAAAATAAAGATACTTCTCCATCATTTTCTATGTTTTTCAGATAGGGTTGAATCATATACGGCTTGTTTTGAAAAATAGGAGTTTTGAGTTTATAATCATCAAAATTTTTTAGGATAAAAGTATCGTCTGCATTTGCACTGATTTGAGGTTTTATTACCAATTGTTGGGTTGTAAATTGTTGTTGTATATTTTCAAATTCTTGGCTTGAGAGAGTATGCTCTAAAAAAATTGTATCCACAATTTGAAAAGAATGATTTATAAGTTCTTGTAGATAAGTTTTTTTATAGTTCCATAAAACTACTTCCAATGGATTGGCTAATAAAGTATGAGATTGAATGTTTTTTAAAACTTCCATAAAATGATACCAATTTTGTTGATAATCCCAAGGAGAACGAATGATAACTATATCAAAAATAGACCAATTAATGTGTTGTGTCCATGGAATTTCAGAAACTTCAATAGATTTTTTAAGAAAGTGTGGAATACAAAGAGAATCATAAATTACAAAACCTATAGGGTCTTTTAAGGTTAAAAATGCAACATGCTTCATAAAATGCTAGAAAATAAATCTACAACATCTTTTCTATGGTCAATAATTGCGGAGATGGTGATTTCATTAATGGAATTAATTTGTTTAAGAAAAGTATGAATTTCAGCATCATCCATTTTAGGATAACCAATTAAGAAATAATCAAAATCTTTGAGTTTTTTTTGTTTTTTAGGGAATATATTAGCAAATAAATACCAATCATTGATATATTTGGAGGTATAAATGTAAGTTAAATTTGGTACTGTATAATCTAAATGTTCATCATTAAGTAGAGTAAAATCAAAATTCAGGTTTTGGTTTAGCAGAAAAGCTAATTTATAGATGGGTTTAGGGGAAACAATACCCAATAAAGAAAAATTTTCTTCTTTTTCTGTAGAAATTTGATGGAAAGAATTTTTTTTAGATTTCATTGAATGGCAAATATAAAAACTTTTAGATTTGGAAAATGATTACTTCCTGCTTATATTTGCATAGCTAAAATAAATTTCTCAATGAAGTCTTTTCTGATTGTTGCTGGTGCAAATGGTTCAGGAAAAACCACTTTTTCAAACAATATTTTGAAAGAAACGGGATTTTTATTTTTAAATGCTGATGAAATTGAGAAAGAATTTTCCATTTCAAAATTACAAGCAGGTAAAATTTTTTTTCAGCGGTTAGAAAGCTATATTCAAGCGGGTTTAAGTTTTGTTCTAGAAACTACATTATCAGGCAAATATTTATTAAAATACATTCAAAAAGCCATTCAAAATCAGTATTTTATTCAAATTTTTTATGTTTTTTTAGAAACTCCACAAGACTGTATTCAAAGAATTAAATTAAGGGTAAAGTTGGGAGGTCATTTTGTGCCTGATGAAGATGTAATTCGTAGATATTTTAGGAGTAAAAAAAATTTTTGGAATATATATAAAAACTTAGCCAATGTTTGGATTTTGTTTTACAATTCTAGTTTAATAGAACCTGTAAAAGTTGCGATGGGTTCTGGAGAAAAATTTGTAATAGAATCAGAAAAATTATTCAACCAATTTATAAAAGATATAGAATATGAGAGTTCAAAAGTTAGATAATCAGGATATTTATAAAACGGCTTCTTATATGATGAATTTGTTCCGTAAAGCAGTAAAAGAAGCCAAAGAAGTGAATCGTAAAAATGGATTGCCTAATGATTTTGTAATCAATGGTAAAAGGTTTTATGAACTTCCTGATGGTCAAATTGTTGAATATAATCCATTAGAAGAAAAAAAGTAGAAATACTTTCATTCTCCATAAAAAATGAACGAAATTTCTACAAATTGTAGAAATTTCGTTCATGAACAACTTTTAATCAACTTAAATTTTTAAGTTCAAGTTATGAAGGTTTTTCCGTTTTTAATTGAATATCAAAATTGATTTCATCACGAATTAAATCGTCTTTTTTACCCTCATATTTAATTCCCCAATCTTTTCTGTTAATATTAAAATTGGTTGTTGCCTCAACACTATTTTCAGAAACATTCACTTTTGCACCAAAAGCAATACTTTTTGTAGTTTCACGAATGGTTAAATTACCTTCAATTTTGTGAGTATTACCACCAGTAGTATCAGGAGTAACACTTGTTATTTCAAACTTAGCAGTAGGGAATTTTTCTGCATTAAAGAAATCATCAGCTTTTAAATGACCTTCTAAATCTTCTTTACCTTTTCCAGAAGTTAAATCTGTTACTTCAATACTAGCCATATTTAAGACAAAAGAACCACCTGTTAAGTTACCTTCTTGGACTTTTAAAGAGCCTTCTTGAATTTTAATAGTACCTTCATGACGACCTGTTCTTTTTGTACCAATCCATTTAACTATTGAGGCTTGAGTATCTACTTTTAATTCGTTACCAGAAGTGTTGGTTACTTCTTTAGCGTCTTTTGCATCAGCCTTTTGAGCATCAGGAGCTTTTGTACAACTAGTTGTTAATAAAAGCCCAATCATTGATAATGTTAAAATGTATTTTTTCATGTTGTGAGAAAATTTTTGCAAATATAACAAACAATTTTAAATCAAAGTTCAAACATTTATTATTTCATAAAAGAATTTTTTGATTTGAAATATTTGTACCTAAATTTCTTGATGAGGTATATAAATTTTCGGGAAATAATTAAAAAATACCTTAACTTTGCAGAAACATAACTACCTAAAAGAATGCATGCCATAGCAACTCGTTTATTTTTCATTTTTTTACTTATGGTGGGCAGTATCTTTGCACAATCTTGGAAGGAACTGAACTCACAAGGAATGCAAGCCTACAAGGCAGGTGATTATGGCAAAGCAGCAGTCTATTGGGAAAAAGCCTTGAAGCAAGCCGAGAAAGAGTTTGGAAAGAACCACGAGAACTATGCCACCGCTTGTGACAATTTAGCAGTATTGTATGATGACCAAGGCAAATATAGCGAAGCGGAACCTTTGTATAAAGAAGCCTTAGCCATTTATGCCAAAGTGTTGGGGAAAGACCATCCTGACTATGCTAATTCCTGTAACAATTTAGCATTATTGTATTATGCCCAAGGCAAATATAGCGAAGCGGAGCCCTTATTGAAAGAAGCCAAAGAAATTTATGCCAAAGTGTTGGACAAAGAACACCCTGACTATGCTCTTTCCTGTAATAATTTAGCAGGATTGTATAAGGCTCAAGGCAAATACAGCGAAGCCGAACCCTTGTATAAAGAAGCCTTATCTATCCGTGCCAAAGTGTTGGGCAAAGACCACCCTGACTATGCA